>NZ_RZSF01000359.1:0-6358 GCF_004023325.1 Mesorhizobium sp. M1A.F.Ca.ET.072.01.1.1
GTGCCGGGAGGATTATAGCTGCTCCCGCTGAAGGACGGGTGTGCTTCGCGATAAGCCTCGAGAGAAGTGCCTTTCGATCCTTGAAAGGCGCAACGCGCCGAATCGCTTGCCGGATTCTATTCAACGAAAACCTTCACGCTCGCCGCGCGCCCGGCGGCGTCGATAACGGTGAGAGTCGAATAGCCGGTGCCGTCGGGCTGCCAGGTCGCGGTGCGGCGGCGGTCGATGCCGGCGAGCGGCTTGCCGTTGGCAAGCCAGCGGAACGGCGCGCGGCCGCCTTGCAGCTTCAGCACAAGCGGCGAAGCGTCCGCAGAGTTGGTGCCGAGGTCGACGCGAGCCCCGTCCGGCGGGAAGACGATGGTGGGCGCCGGCTCGGTCGGCGTTGCCTGCACCAGCCCGTCGGAGCCGGCGCCGAAGCGGGCGAGCGTCACCGGCAACTCTTCGCGTTTGGGATTGAAGAGACCCGGCGGCCGGCCGGGCAGCGGCACGCTCGCCAAACCCGAGCGGACAAAGCCTTCGAACAGGATGGGCGCGGCCGAGACATAGCCGGAGAGGCCAGGTACCGGGCCGGCGTCGGCACGGCCGACCCAGACGCCAAGCACATAGCGGCCGTCGAAGCCAACCGACCAGGCATCGCGATAGCCGTAAGATGTGCCGGTCTTGTAGGCGATGCCGCGCTGGGCCGCACCTTCGGGCGGCTTCACGCCGGACAGGATGTCGTCGATCTGCCAGGCAGCCTGGTCGTCGAGGATGGTGGCGGTGACGCGCCCGGCATTGGCCGGCTCGGTGCCGTCATGCAGCGTGTGCATCTTGCCGCCATTGGCGAGGCCGGTATACAGCTGCACCAGGTCGCGCAAAGTCACGCCGGCGCCGCCGAGGCCGATCGCCAGCCCGGGCGCCTCGTTGAGCGGCAGGACCAGGTTGACGCCGGCCTGGCGGAAGCGCGCCGTGAGCCGCGCGGGACCAACTGCGTCCAGCACCCGGATCGCCGGCACGTTGAGCGACAGCTGCAGCGCCTGCCTGATGCTGACGTCGCCTTGGTAGCCCATGTCGAAATTCTTCGGCCGGTAGCCGCCAAAGTCGGCGGGGCTGTCCTCGATGATCGTCTCCTGCGCCACCAGGCCTTGCTCGAAGGCAAGCCCATAGATGAACGGCTTCAGCGTCGAGCCGGGCGAGCGCACTACTTTGGTCATGTCGATCCAGCCGGATCGGCTGGCGTCGAAGAAATCGGCTGAACCGACTTCGCCAAGAATGTCGCCGGTGCGGGCATCGGCCATCACCATGGCGACGGAAAGCTTTGGGCCGAGCTTCCTGGCGGCCTCTTTCGCCACCTGTTCCAGCCCTTGCTGAACACTGCGGCGGATGGTGAGTTGCAGCGGCTTGCCGGGTTGAGCCTTGGGCAGCATGGCGTAGGACGCATGCGCGGCCAATGCCGGCAGCTTGCGGCGCAGGCCGGAGACGTCGTCGAGCGCGGCGCGCGCTGCCTCTCGTTCGTTGAGCAGACCGGCCGAGACCATGCGGGTGAGCACGCGGTCGCGCGCGGCATGCGCGATGTCGAGGTTGCGGTCTGGCCGGCGCTTTTCCGGCAACTGCGGCAGCGCGACCAAAAGTGCTGCTTCCGATACGGTCAGCCGCTTCGGCTCCTTGCCGAAATAGGCGAGCGAGGCGGCGCGCACACCTTCCAGGTTGCCGCCATAGGGCGCCAGCGTCAGGTAGCGCTCGAGGATTTCGCGCTTGGACAAACGCCGCTCGATCTGGATGGCGCGCAGGATTTGCCTGGCCTTGGAGGCGAGGCTGCGGCTGTCGCGCGGCTCGATCAGACGGGCAAGCTGCATCGAGAGCGTCGAGCCGCCGGAAACGATGTGGCCGCTGGTGGCGAACTGCCCGGCGGCGCGACAAAGCGCCAGCATGTCGACGCCGCGGTGGTCCCAGAAGCGCTTGTCTTCATAGGCGACCAGCATGTCGACGAACTGCTTGTCGACCTGGTCGAGCCGAGTTTCCAGCCGCCAATAACCGTCCGGTGTGGCGAAGGCGCGCAAGAGTTCGCCGTCGCGGTCCTGCACTTCGGTGGAGACCGTCAGCGGCGCCGGGAGCGGCGGCGGGAAGGCGCGGTCGAGCTCCCAGAGAGCGGCGACGGAAAGGGCAAGACAGGCGGCGGAGGACGCTGCCGTTATGGCAGCGCGGCGCAACAATTTTTTGGAGAGCATGGCGCTGCCCCTCACCCTTACCCTCTCCCCGTGAACGACGGGGAGAGGAGGGCGTCAGCGCTGGAGCTTGTCCCTTCTCCCCGTCTTTCACGAGGATAAGGTGCCGGCAGTTGGATGATGGGCAGCGCTATCGACATGTTTGTGATCGCCAGCGTCGGAATACTTACTCCGCCTTGACCTCCATCATGCCGGAGGCGGTGCGGGCCGAATATTGCGGCCGGTACATGTCCTCCACCGTCGCCGCCGGATGGGCATAGGTGCCGGGCGTCACGGCGCGCACGACATAGGCCAGCGTGATGTTGCGGTCGCCGTCGCCTTCGTTGGGATTGAAGGCGGCGACGAAGCGGTCGTCGCGGAACTCCAGATGCGCGGCGTCGGTCTGCGCCAGCCAGGAGAAGTTCGACAACTGAGCGCTGGACACCAGGCTCGGATTGTCGATCTCGAAGCCGGCCGGCAACAGATCGGTGATCAGCAGGCGCGAGGGCCATTTGTTCTGCTCATAGACCTTGAGCACGACCACATAGCGTTCGTTCTGCCTGGCCTCGGTGATGTTGGCCTTAGTGCCGTCGAGCCTGTAGTAGGTACGATCGATGGTGAAGCCGTCGCCGCCGGCCGGCAGCGGCTCGACGGGTGCGGCCACCGCGGTGACCACCGCCTGCAGCGCCGTCGTGCCGGTGTTGGCGATGGCGAGCGGGCTGTCGACAAGGTCGTTGCCGGCAACCCGATCGGAATAGCCGCCGGTATGCGGCGCGCCGTTGACGGAAAGCGTGATCGAATTGTTGCCTTCCTTCAGCGCCCTTGCCGCAAGGAGCATCCAGGATTCGTCCTGCGTGCTCGTCCAGCGGGCGTCGGCGCGTTCACGCGCCACCAGCCTGATCAGCTGCGGCACGATGCTCGGCACCGGCTTCGATTCCGCGGCCAGCGCAAGCATCGCCCCGCCGTCACGAAGGGGCGAGCCATAATCGGAGCGATAGTAGTCGTATTCGGTGCTTGCCTGCGCCAGCCGCAAGGCCGTCTGGAAAGTCGCCTCCGAACGCTGGGTGTCGCCATAGAGCGCCAGGCTCGCGGCCAGTTGGGCGACAGCCATCGGGCTGGAGAAGGACTCGAGCTGCGTGTCCGAATAGTAGCGCAGATCGCCGATCGAGGCCTTCTTGTTGCGGGCGAGCACATAGAGCGCGTAGGCGATCTCGCTGCCGCGATCCTGGACGTCCTGGTCATAACCAAGCGAGTTCTGCAGGTTGTTCAGCGCCTGGTTCATCGCCTGAGCCGGCACGTCGTATTTCTGCTCGCGTGCCCGGGTCAGGAACTCCGTGACATAAGCATCGAGCCAGAGATCGCCGGACCCCGGGCCCCAGAGGCCGAAGCTGCCGCTTGATGCCTGGTAGCTCAGCACCTTGTAGACGGCATCTTGGATGCGCCCATGCAGGTCCGGATCGCTCTCCATGCCGATGCTTTTGGCCATGTCGTTGACATAGAGCAGCGGCAAGGCGCGGCTGGTTGTCTGTTCGGCGCAGCCATAGGGGTAGCGATCGAGCGTCATCAAAAGCGAAGGGACGTCGAAGGCGGCTGCCTGCGAGACGCCGATGCTGACCGAAGCACCGTCGAGCACGCTTGCGGCGAGCAGCTCCTTGTCGACGCGCAAGGCTCCGCCATTGGGCTTCAGGTCGACCACCATGCGGTTGGTGACCGGGAGCTGCGCCGGGCGCACCGGCAGGTAGAGCGTCTGCTCGACCTCCGTTCCGCCGTTATGCGCGAGCTTGACGGTGATCGAAGCGTCGCCCGCCGTCTGCGCGATCAGCGGAAATGAGAGCGCTTGCCGCTTGCCCTGGCTAAGCGTCAGCTTCTCGGGCAGGGGCTTGTCGCCGGTCGAGAGATCGCCGGTCGTGGTGACCGACAGCTTGTAGTCGCCGGCAGGGCCGTCGGTGTCGGCGATGTCGAGACGCATCGTCGCGGCATCGCCAGGCGCCAGGAAGCGCGGCAGGCCGGCGGTGATCACCACCGGATCGCGCACGATGACGTCGGTTTGAGCATGGCCGACGGCCTCTTTGGTCCAGGCGACGGCCATGACGCGCACGGTGCCGTTGAACTGCGGGATGTTGAAATCGATCCGCGCCTTGCCGTTGGCATCGAGCTCGACCGGGCCGGAGAAGAAGGCGACCAGCTTCTCGGTCGGCGGGCTGCCCTGCGACTGCATGTTGGCGCCGTCGCCGCCAGTCCGCAATTTGCCGGTGGTGCCGAGCGAACCGTCGATCAGGCGGCCATAAAGGTCGCGGATTTCAAGACCGAGCATACGCTGGCCAAAGAACCAGCCCTCCGGATCGGGCGCCTTGTAGTTGGTGAGATTGAGGATGCCGACATCGACGGCCGCGACCATCACATAGGCCTTGCTGCCGGCTTGCGCGCCGCTGACGGCGACCGGGATCGACAGTTGCTGGCGCGGGGCCGTCTTTTCAGGCGGCGTAAGCGCAACAGTGAGCTTTTTCGAACCCGGATCGACGGTCAGCCATTTGACGCCGATTGCGCGGGCCGGCATGCGCGATTCCTGCGCATCGCCGGGCCGGAACAAAGTCGCCGTGACATAGGCGCCGGCGCCCCAGTCGTTGCCGACCGGGATGTCGACGGTGCTGCCGCCGGTCGGCACCGAAGCGGTGACGGTCTTCAACAGCTTCTCGGCGCCGATGGTGACCAGGAGTTCGCCGGCAAAATGCGGCGACACCTTGAGCTTGGCCACCTCGCCGGCGGCGTAAGTGTCCTTGTCGAGGGCGATCTCCAGGCCGTCCGGTGTTTCGGTGGTGGTCGAGGCGACGTACCAGCCGGCGTCGAACTCATAGCTGGTCGCCGGGCCATCGGGGTCGGCCGTCTCGACCTCGAGCCGGTAGCGGCCCCAGTCGACAGGAAGTGACACGGTCGCCTCGCCGTCGGCTTTCAGGTCGATCTGGCCGTTGGCGACGGCCTTGGTGAGGTTCACCGCTTCATAGTTCCAGGAATTGTTCGAACGGTACCACTGGTAATTGCGCTCGACCTTGACCAGCGACCACTGCGCGCCCTTCAGCTCCTCGCGTTTGCCGTTCGGATCGACGGCGATGATGCTGAATTTCGCCGTTCCGCCTTGCGGCACCTCGCCGCCTTCGAAATCCGGGCGGATGCCGATCATCTCCTTTTCCGGATGGACGGCGATGTCGAGCGAGCGCTCGACGGCACGGCCGCCGGCTTCGCGCATGCGGACTGTGACCTTGGCGTTGATCAGCTTGGTCGTGGAGGGCAGTTGGTCGATCGAGACCGGGAAAGTCGCCTTGCCGTCGTCGCCGATGAGGGGAAGGTTGGCCAAAGGCGTCACCGAAGGTTCGGCCGACTGCTCGTCGGCGAGACCGAAGGTGAAGTCCTTGAACCGATCCCAGCTGTCCGTGGTCGACAGCGTCATCTCGCCTTCGAGCGCGAGGCCGGCGGCCGGCGCGCCATAGAGGAAGCGGCCGTCGACGCCGACATTGGCTGTCTCGCCCTGCGCGATTTCCTTCTTGTCGGCCGTCAAGTCGAACTCGATGCGATCCGGCACGAAGTCTTCGACCAGGAACATATGGCTGGCGACCGGTGTCTGCTTGGGATCGGTGTAGATCGACGCCGACCAGGTGCCGCGCATGGCGTTAGGCTCGAGCGACAGATCGACGGCATGGGCGCCGGCGGAAGCGCCGTCGCTGACGATACGGCGGTTCTCGACGCCATCGGGTCGGGTGAAGATGAAGGTCAGCGGCAGGTTGTCGACCGCCTTGGCGGCGCCGTCGCGCGCAAGGGCGGCGACATGGACGTCTTCGCCGGCGCGGTAGATGCCGCGCTCGGTCCAGGCATAGACGTCGAGCGCGCCGGGCGCGGCACGACCGGCAACGCCGCGGTCCGACAGATCGAAACCGGCGCGGCCCATGTCGAGGAAGACGAAGTCGTTGTCGCCCTGCTTGGCCATCAGCACCGCCGGCACCATGCCGCCTTCGCCGCGCGTCAGGCCGGGGTTGAAAACGGCATGGCCCTCGGCGTCGGACGTCGCCGTGCCGAGGATTTCATTGTTCTTGGCAAGCAGCGTCAGTTCAGCGCCGGCAATCGGCTTGGCAGAGCCCAGCGAGCGGGCGAAGACGTTGAGGCCGTCCTGGCCGGTATAGGTG
>NZ_RZSF01000035.1:0-34828 GCF_004023325.1 Mesorhizobium sp. M1A.F.Ca.ET.072.01.1.1
CTTGCATATAGGCCGCGATCTTGATGCGCATCATGTCATGCCGCTGCTGCAGCGCCGGCGCGTCAACCTGGCTGACATAAGGGCTAGCCTTGACCAGCACCTCGAGATTGGCAATGCGCTCCCGGGGCATCGGATGGCTGATCCGGTAAGGATCGAGCTGGGTGCCCGACAGCGAAAGCGCGCTCTGAAAGCGCCCGAAGGTCTTCAGCATGCCCATGCCGGACTGGCCGGTGGCATTGAGGTAGGTGATTGCCGAGCGGTCGGCGGTGATTTCTTCGCCCCGCTGATAGGCAAGGATGCTGCGCTGCGCCATCTCGCCGCCGCCGGCCGCGACGCCCATGCCGGCGCCGGCAAGGCCGCGGCTGTTGGTGGTGGCGCCGGCCACGATCGCGCCCGCCCCGAGCAGCGTGGCGATGATGGCCATGGTCTTGGCGCGATCGAGTTGATCGCGCAGCTTCTGCTGGTGGCCGCCGGCAATATGGCCGGCCTCGTGCGCGATGACGCCGATGATCTCGTTCGGCGTCTCGGCCGTCACCAGCGCGCCGGTGTTGATGAACAGGCGGCGGCCGGTCACGAACGCATTGAAGCTCTGGTCGTTGACGAGAACGATGTCGATCCCGTCATTGGCGAGGCCCGCCGCCTTGAAGATCGGTCGGGCATAGTCGCGCACCAGCGCCTCGATCTCGGCGTCGCGCACCACCGGCACGCCTTGCGCGAAGGCGCTCAGCGAAGTGGACACCGCGACGGCGGCGGCAAGCAGGAGCGTCGCAAATCCGCGCGCGGTTCGCCCTATTGCGGTCGATCTATCCATCATCAATCGGGTCGGCTCAACATGACAGGTCCACTGGTAGACGAGCGGGCGAAGGATGAAAAGTCGGCGCCATTAACTTCCTGCGCGCTTGTGATCCCCACACCAATCGGGCATTTGTGCGGCGCTGCCGTCCAACTCCCGGCAGTTCCAGGGCAAGCGAGCGATGGTTTGCCTGTGGATTTGCCAACCAAAGGCAGGCTGAAGAGTCAGATGGTCGTTTCGCTTTCACGCCGCGGCGAGGTCGAGCCGTTCCACGCCATGGATATTCTGGCCGAGGCCAACCGGCTGAAGGCGATCGGTATTCCCGTGGTGTCGATGGCAGTCGGCCAGCCGTCGGACCCGGCGCCGGTCGGCGTCCGCGAAGCCGCAGCTCTCGCGCTGAAGCACGGCCGCATCGGCTACACCGATGCTCTGGGCCTGGCGGAGCTGCGCAAGGCGATCGCCGCGCACTATGGCGAGCATTACGGAATTGATGTCGCGCCGGCCCGTATCGCCGTCACAACCGGATCGTCCGCCGCCTTCAACCTGGCTTTCCTGGCGATGTTCGATCCCGGCGACCGCGTCGCCATCGCCGCGCCCGGCTATCCGGCCTACCGCAACATCATGGCCGCGCTTGGCATCGAGATCGTCGAGATCGAGCTTGGCTCGGACGCCTATCTGCATGCCGACCACCTGAAGAGCGCACACCGCGAGAAGCCGTTGAAAGGCGTGCTGTTTGCCAGTCCAGCCAATCCGACCGGCGCGGTCATTCCAGCCGACGAGCTTTCCGCGTTGGTGAAGACCGCAGGCGAGCTTGGCATCGCGGTGATCTCGGACGAAATCTACCACCGGCTGGCCTATGCCGCGCCCGATGTCACTGCACTTGCCTGTGGCGCCGGCGTGACGGTGATCAACTCCTTCTCGAAATACTATTGCATGACCGGCTGGCGCATCGGCTGGATGGTGCTGCCGGAGGAACTGGTGCGGCCGGTCGAGCGCATCGCGCAGAGCCTTTACATCTCGCCGCCGGAACTGTCGCAGGTCGCGGCGATCGAGGCCTTCAATGCCACGCAAGAGCTCGAAGCGGTGAAGGCGCGTTATGCCTGGAACCGCGACCTGCTGATAAAGCGTCTGCCGAAGCTGGGCTTCCCGCTCGCAGCGCCCATGGACGGCGCTTTCTACGCCTTCTGCGATGTCACGCGGCACACCAATGACAGCATGGCCTTCGCGCGCAAGATGCTGGCCGAGGCGCATGTAGCGGCTACGCCCGGCCGTGATTTCGATCCGCTCCAGGGCCATCGCACCATGCGCTTTTCCTATGCCGGCAGCCATGACGACATGGTCGAGGCGCTGGCGCGCATCGAAAGCTGGCTGAAATAGACGCCATGCCCGAGCTTGAACAGGCGCTGGCGGAAGTGGCCGCCGAAATAAACGAGCGCAGCGATCGTGGCGATGTCGCCACCTATATCCCGCAGCTCGGCAAGGTCGATCCGAAGAAATTCGGCATTGCCGCCGTGACCAATGACGGGCGCATCATCCTTGCCGGCGATGCCGACCAGCCCTTTTCGATCCAGAGCGTCTCGAAGGTGTTCACGCTGGCCCTGGCGCTGGGCAAGGTCGGCGATGCGTTGTGGCAGCGTGTCGGCCGCGAGCCGTCGGGCAATCCGTTCAACTCGATCGTCCAGCTCGAGCATGAGAGCGGCATTCCGCGCAATCCGTTCATCAACGCCGGCGCTATCGTCGTGTCCGATATCCTGCTTGCCGGCCACCAGCCGCGCGAGGCGATCGGCGAGATCCTGCGCTTCGTCCAGTTCCTGGCCGACGACGACACGATCATCATCGACCGCGAGGTCGCGGCATCGGAACGCGCTACCGGCTACCGCAACTTCGCTCTGGCCAATTACATGAAGTCCTTTGGCAATCTCGACCACGAGCCGGAGCTGGCGCTGGGCGTCTACTTCCATCATTGCGCCATCGCCATGAGCTGCCGCCAGCTCGCCATGGCCGGCCGCTTCCTCGCCAATGGCGGTCGGAACCCGGCGACCGGGCTGTCGGTAGTGTCGACCGAGCGTGCGCGCCGCATCGGCGCGCTGATGCTGACCTGCGGCCACTATGACGGCTCTGGCGATTTCGCCTTCCGTGTCGGCATTCCGGGCAAGAGTGGCGTCGGCGGCGGTATTCTTGGCATCGTGCCGGGCGTCGCCTCGCTCGCCGTCTGGTCCCCCGGCCTCAACGAGAACGGCAATTCAAAGCTCGGCTCCATAGCGCTTGAGAAGCTCGCCAGGATGATGAACTGGTCGATCTTCGCGCCTTAGCAGGTGCTGGGGCGCAAGATTGGAAGGCCAGAAAACGAAAATCCCGCGCCGGCACGGGATCTTCTGTTTAACAACTAAGCCTAATGAGCTGACAGAGCTTAGAAAAAGCCCTTCCGCTGCCACCAGCCGGCACGCTTCGGCTTTTCTTCGGTCTTGGCTTCCTCGCTGACGTTGGACGAAACGACGGGGACAGCCGGCGTGTCGATCGACTGCGGTTTGCGCCGCGTTGGATGGGCATTAACGGATGCTTCAGCCTCGCTCGGAGCAGCAGCGGCCGCTGCCAGCTCCGGTTCGGCCGCCACAGGTTCAGCGGGAAGTTCCGCCGCCGGCTCGGGCGCTTTTTCGGAGACGGTTTCCTCGGCGGCCTTCTTCGATCGCGACGCACGTCGCTTCTTCGGCTTCTCGGTCTCCGCGACATCGTCATTGTCGGGCGAGGGTGCGGCCTGCTCTTCGGCTGCAGCGACCGGCGGCGCGCCTTCGGGAGCTTCGACTTCCGCTTCTTCGCCTTCGAAACCATCGCCGGCATCGGCATCGGCTGGGATTTCGCCTTCCTCGCGGCGATTGCGCTTGCCGCCGCGCTTGCCGCGACGGCGCTTCTTGCCCTGCCCCTCTTCGGCTGCTTCCGCCCCGGCCGGTGCTTCAGCCGTTACCTCGGCTGTCGCTTCGCCTGCAATCGTGCCGGCGTCCGCAGGTGCAGGGGCCGAAACGGCATCGCCATGGCCTTGATGCTCGCGGTCGCGATCCTTGCCGCCGCGCCGCCGACGACGTTTGCGGCGCTTGCGGCCGCCTTCGCCGTCCTCGGACCGCTGCGGATGCTGTCCCTGCTGTGGATGGCGCGGCTGTTCGGCCTGAGCCGATACCTCTTCTTCCTCCTCGACGACGATCTCGTCCTCGGGTTCTTCCGGCTCGACATAGGTCGGCAGGCTGCGCACCTCGACGAAGCCTTCCGGCTTCTCAGCCACCGCGCCGCGGAAGATCGCGTAGTGTTGCGCGCCCAGCGTCTCGTCGGCTTCGAGCGTGATGCTCAGGCCGAACCGGGCCTCGAGCTCGACCAGATTGGCGCGCTTGTGGTTGAGCACATAAAGCGCGGTCGCCGCCGGCGTGCGCACTGTGATGTGGCTGCGCGAATCCTTGAGCAGGAATTCCTCGATTGCCCGCACCACCATCAGCGCCACCGAGGAGTCCGATCTCACATGGCCCGTGCCGCCGCAATGCGGGCAGGGCTTCATCGTCGATTCCAGCACGCTGGCACGGATGCGCTGGCGCGACATCTCCATCAGGCCGAAATGCGAGATGCGACCGACCTGGATGCGGGCGCGATCGTTCTTGAGGTGATCCTTCAGCCGCTTCTCGACCGCGCGGTTGTTGCGGTTCTCCTCCATGTCGATGAAGTCGATGACGATCAGGCCGGCAAGGTCGCGCAGCCTGAGCTGCCGCGCGACTTCCTCGGCGGCCTCCAGATTGGTGTGGAGCGCGGTGTCCTCGATCGAATGCTCCTTGGTGGAGCGGCCGGAGTTGACGTCGATCGAGACCAGCGCCTCGGTCTGGTTGATGATGATGTAGCCGCCGCTCTTCAGCGTCACTTGCGGCTGCAGCATCCGGTCGAGCTGCGCCTCGATGCCGTTGCGCACGAAGATCGGCGTGGTGTCGCGGTAGGGCTGAACCACCTTGGCATGGCTCGGCATCAGCATCCGCATGAAGTCCTTGGCCTCGCGGTAGCCGTCCTCGCCGGAGACCAGGATCTCGTCGATATCCTTGTTGTACAGGTCGCGGACCGAGCGCTTGATCAGGCTGCCTTCCTCATAGACCAGGGCAGGGGCCGTGGACTGCAGCGTGAGATTGCGGACATTCTCCCAAAGCCGCATCAAATATTCATAGTCGCGCTTGATCTCGGCCTTGGTGCGGCTTTCGCCGGCGGTGCGCAGGATGACTCCCATGCCCTGCGGCACCTCGAGATCGGCGACGACCTCCTTCAGCCGCTTGCGGTCCTGGGCATTGGTGATCTTGCGCGATATGCCGCCGCCACGCGCGGTGTTCGGCATCAAGACCGAATAGCGGCCGGCGAGCGACAGATAGGTGGTCAGCGCCGCGCCCTTGTTGCCGCGCTCTTCCTTGACGACCTGGACCAGTAGGATCTGGCGGCGCTTGATGACTTCCTGGATCTTGTACTGGCGGCGCACCGGCTTGCGGCGGTTGCGAACCTCTTCAAGCGCATCCTCGGCGCCGACCGATTCGATTTCGTGTTCGTCCGAATGTGCGGACGAAACTTCTTCGAGCATGCCGCGATCATCGTCGCTGGGAGCGGCTTCCTCGGCCGGAGCGACCTCGCTGGTCGATTCGGCCTGCACCGGTTCCGAAATCACATCCGCATCGATGCTTGCGGCGATCGAAGTGGGTCCGCTCTCGGAAGGCTGGCGATTCTCGCTGTCGGTCGCATCGGCTTCTTCGGTGTCGCTGCCGGCTTCGGGGGCCTTGTTCTCCTCTTCGCCGGCTGCCTCGGCTACGGTCTCAACGGTTTCGGAGCCTTCGCTGGCTTTGGTCGAGGTATCGGCCGCATCGCCGGGCTCATCAGCGGAAGCGCTGGAAGCTGCGACCTCATCGGCGCTTTCGCCGCCTTCGTCGGCACCGGCAGCATCGGAACCGCGCTTTTGCTCGGCCCGGTCGCGGTTCTTGCCGCCGCGCCGGCGGTTGCGGCGGCCGCCGCGATCGCGCGCCTGCTGTTCCTCGCCGGTCTCGGCCTCCTCGTCCTCTTCGTCGTCCGCCTCCTGCGCTTCGGCGCGCAGCAGGGCCTGACGGTCGGCGACCGGGATCTGGTAATAGTCGGGGTGAATTTCACTGAAGGCGAGAAAACCGTGACGGTTGCCGCCATATTCGACAAAGGCTGCCTGAAGGGAAGGTTCGACGCGGGTTACGCGGGCGAGATAGATGTTTCCTTTGAGCTGCTTCTTGTCCTGGGATTCAAAGTCGAATTCTTCGATGCGGTTACCGCGAACGACAACAACGCGTGTTTCCTCCGGGTGGGAGGCGTCTATCAGCATCTTGTTGGGCATTATTTCGTTTCCTCCCGGCAGCCATCAGCCGCAGCTGGCGAGGCAGACCCCGCCGCTGTGTGCCTGGATTTGTGTGGCTGCCGGATAATTGAATGTCCGCCGGCCGGAGCTTGAGCGCGATGGCGGTGCCGCCCGCAGCCACAATGGCGCGGTTCGATGCGGACCTTTCCATGATTGCGCTTGAAGCCATCGGCACCCAGCAGAACCTTTTGAACCGAAGCCCGGGCTTGGCCGGACCAGCTTGTTTGCTCGCACAGAGCCGGCGCGGGAGATCCCGGCCGTTTTCATCGCGCAAGCGATTCCCCTGCCACGGGAGCACGCCTGCGAAAATCGTCGCGATCATCTGAAACCCGGAAGCGCCTTGCACATCTTACCCTGGCGGGAAGCTGCAGGGCGGGCGGTTCCAGGATTGCAGTGATCCAATGTCGCTTTTATGATTTGGCGGGTTGGAAGGCAACCCCGATTTCGGATGCCGGCAAAAAGCGCTTCCGCAGGGGAAGGTGGCGCTCAACCTGCTGCATGAAAGGCTTGGTTAACCTTCTCTGGATACCAATCGTTAATCGGGTTGGCCGCCAGACAGGCCGTTCTGCCAAACAGGCCGGCGCGAGGCGCCTAACGGGGAGCGACTAGAATAGAGATGGGACTGGCAGGCACCGCAGACAAGGAGCGTGGCGCCGCCGGATATCTGCGGCTCATGGCAAGGACTGTTTTCCTGCTGGTGATCCTGCTTGGCGCGACCGCCGCCTCGCGGGCCGACGGGTTGCTTGGCGCCACCGGCTACAAGATGGCCGGCGACGCGACCAAGATGCGCATCGTCGTGACCTTCGACCGAGAACCGGACGTGAAGTGGTTCCTGCTGCGCGGTCCCAGCCGCCTTGTCGTCGACCTGCCGCGCACGCGATTCGCCCTCAACGCCAAGGACGTGAAGCCGCGCGGGCTGGTGCGCGCCGTTCGCTACGGCGATCAGGGCAAAGGCTCTCGGCTGATCCTGTCCGGCAAGGGACCGTTTGCCGTCGACAAGCTCGAGGTGCTGAAGAATGACGATGGCAGCGGCTATCGCGTCGCCATCGACATGTCGGCCGCATCCGAAAGAGAATTCGACGAGGCTTTGGCCAACCAATCGCTGACCACCGGCTCGACCGTTTCTACCGACAAGGGCGGCCGTGTCGGCACAGGGCCGATTTCGGCGCCTGGGCACCGCTTCACAGTGGTCATCGATCCGGGTCATGGCGGCGTCGACGGCGGCGCGGAGAGCGCCGGCGGCACGGTCGAGAAGAACGTCACGCTCGCCTTTGCGACCGAACTACGTGACAAGCTGGCCGCGGTCGGCAGCTATGATGTCTATATGACACGGGACAGCGACGTGTACCTGCCGCTCGACGAGCGCGTGCGCATCGCCCGCCAGCACGAAGCCGATCTCTTGATCTCCATCCATGCCGATACGATCGCCGTCAGAGGTCTCCGCGGCGCCACGGTCTACACGCTCTCGGACAAGGCTTCCGATCCCGAGGCTCAGGCGCTCGCCGATCGTGAAAACCTCTCCGACCAGTTCGCCGGCCTAAAGATCGAGGACGACAATAAGGAGGTCACCGACATCCTGATCGACCTGATCCGCCGCGAGACCCACGGCTTTTCGATGAGCTTTGCGCACACGCTGGTCGGCCAGTTGTCGACCAGCGTCGGTCTGATCAACAATCCGCAGCGCTCGGCCGGCTTCAAGGTGCTGAAGGCGCCCGACGTGCCCTCGGTTCTGGTCGAGCTTGGTTACCTCTCCAACAGCAAGGACGAGGCGCAATTGCTCAGCGCCGACTGGCGCGGCAAGGCGGCTCAGAGCATAACCAATGCCGTTGCCCTGTTTGCCGCGGCGAAAGCGGGAGCCAGGGCTGGGGGCTGACGGGGACCGAACCCGCCCACAACCTTGAGCCGTCCTACAACCGCAAGCAGCGTTGCGCGACGACAACACGTGGCGTTATTATTTGACGGACGGAGTTCCTGAAACTTCGTGCTGCCGTATTTTGTCCACATGGTCGCGACAATGGGTTTCCATTGCGGATTGGGACCGCCCCTGAAGCTTGCGCGACTGTCGGCTTCGTTTAGGAAATCCCGGACCTCGGACTGGAGCGGGCATGATTCGTCTCATCGGCTATTTCTTCGGCATCGGCACGACGCTGGCGCTGCTGGTCGCTGCGGGCCTTGCCATCTATATCGGCCATCTGACGAAGGATCTGCCCGACTACGAGGTTCTGGCCAAATATGAGCCGCCGGTGACGACGCGCATCCATGCCTCGGATGGCTCGCTGATGGCCGAATATGCTCGCGAGCGGCGCCTTTATCTGCCGATCCAGGCGATCCCGGACCGCGTCAAGGCTGCCTTCATGTCGGCCGAGGACAAGAACTTCTACAACCATCCCGGCATCGACATCACCGGCCTCGGCCGCGCCATCATCGTCAATCTGCAGAATTTCGGCTCGGGCAGGCGTCAGGTCGGCGCCTCGACGATCACGCAGCAGGTTGCAAAGAACTTCCTGCTGACCTCGGACCAGACCTATGAGCGCAAGATCAAGGAGATGATCCTGGCCTTCCGCATCGAGCAGGCCTATTCGAAGGACCGCATCCTCGAGCTCTATCTCAACGAGATCTTCTTCGGCTTCGGCGCCTATGGCGTTGCCGGCGCCGCGCTGACCTATTTCGACAAGTCGGTCAACGAACTCACCGTCGCTGAAGCCGCTTACCTTGCTTCGCTGCCCAAGGGCCCCAACAACTATCATCCCTTCAAGCATGCCGACCGGGCGATCGAGCGCCGCAATTGGGTCATCGACCAGATGGTCGAGAACGGCTACGTCACGCGCGAGGAGGGCGACAAGGCCAAGGCCGAGCCGCTCGGCGTGAAGCCGCGCCGCAACGGCTCCTACCTGTTCGCGGGCGAGTATTTCACCGAGGAGGTGCGCCGCCAGATCATCGCCCGCTACGGCGAGAATGCGCTCTATGAGGGCGGCCTGTCGGTGCGCACCACGCTCGATCCGAAAATCCAGCTCATCGCCCGCAAGGCGATGCAGAACGGATTGCTGAAGTACGACACATTGCGCGGCTATCGCGGACCGGTGACCCATATTGACGTTTCCGGCGACTGGGGCGTGCCGCTCGGCGCGGTCAAGGGGCTGGAGGACGTGCCGGAGTGGACGCTCGCCGTCGTGCTCGACAGTTCTGCCGATGGGCTGACGATCGGCATTCAGCCGGCGCGCCAGGTCTCCGGCGACCTCGTCAAGGACCGCGTCGAGGGCACCGTCAGCAAGGACGACATGGGCTTCGCCATGCGCCATTTCGTCAACGGCAAGTCCGTCAGGGCGAAATCTCCGGCGGAAGTGCTTGAACCCGGCGACGTCATCTTCGTGCAGAAGAACGAGGGCTCCGACAACGCCTATAGCCTGCGCCAGGTACCCGAGGTCGAAGGCGGCCTGGTTGCCATGGATCCGCATACCGGGCGTGTGTTGGCCATGGTCGGCGGCTTCTCCTACGCGCAGTCGGAGTTCAACCGCGCTACCCAGGCGATGCGCCAGCCGGGCTCCTCGTTCAAGCCGATCGTCTATTCGGCGGCGCTCGACAACGGCTACACGCCGGCTTCCGTGATCATGGACGGGCCGATCACCATCCAGAGCGGCAACACGACCTGGACGCCGAAGAACTATGACGGCACGGCCGCCGGCCCGGCCACATTGCGCTCGGGCATCGAGAAGTCGCGCAACCTGATGACGGTGCGGCTGGCCAACGACATGGGCATGAAGCTGGTCGTCGAATATGCCGAGCGCTTCGGCGTCTACGATCATCTTGCGCCCTATCTGCCGATGGCCCTGGGCTCCGGCGAGACGACGGTCATGCGCATGGTGTCGGCCTATTCGATCATGGCCAATGGCGGCAAGTCGATCAAACCGTCGCTGATCGACCGCATCCAGGATCGCTACGGCCAGACCGTGTTCAAGCAGGACGAACGCGGCTGCGAGGGCTGCAACGCCGCCGAATGGAAGAACCAGCCCGAGCCGGAACTGGTCGACAATTCCGAGCAGGTGCTCGATCCGATGACCGCCTATCAGATCACCTCCATGATGGAGGGCGTGGTGCAGCGCGGCACCGGCGCCACCATCGCCGAGCTCGGCCGCCATATCGCCGGCAAGACCGGAACGACCAATGACGAGAAGGACGCCTGGTTCATCGGCTTCACCCCGAACCTCGTCGTCGGCCTCTATATGGGCTACGATACGCCGCGCGGCCTGGGCAAGGGCGCCACGGGTGGTGGCCTCGCCGCGCCGATCTTCAAGGACTTCATGCGCGTCGCGCTCGACGGCACGCCCAATGTCGACTTCCAGGTTCCGGAAGGCATGAAGCTGATCGCCATCAACCGCAAGACCGGCATGCGCGCGGCCGAAGGCGACCCCAACACCATCATCGAGGCGTTCAAGCCCGGCACCGGCCCGGCCGACAGCTATTGGGTCATCGGCATGGGCGCGGACGGCTCCAATGGCGCCGGCGGCGCGCTGTCGCCGCAGGCCAATCAGGCGATCCAGGACGGCGGCGGCGGCCTTTACTGACTTCCCAGGTTTCGAAATGGGCCGGCAGCTAAACGCCGGCCCATTTCGCTTTACAGGCGGCGGTGCCGTGCCTATGTATCGCGCCGATTCCAAAAAAACGACAAGAACAGGACAGAACGAAGGGCCATGCGCGCGGAAACGCAGAACATTGTCGACGAGATCAGGCAGGCGATAACCCTGCTGAGGAGGCATCTTTGACTGGGATCCGGCCCTCAAGCGGCTTGAATATCTGAACTCGCGCGCGGAGGATTCCAGCCTCTGGAACGACCCCGCGGAAGCGCAGAAGCTGATGCGGGAGCGCCAGAGCCTCGATGAGGGGATCGCGGCGGTCAAAGGCCTGACCCAGGCGCTCGAGGACAATATCGGCCTGATCGAGCTCGGCGAGGAAGAGGGCGACGAGGGTGTCGTCGCCGAAGCCGAAGCGGCGCTGCGTTCGATGCAGGGCGAGGCCAAGGCCCGTCAGGTCGAGACCCTGCTGTCGGGCGAGGCGGACGCCAACGACACCTATCTTGAAATCCATGCCGGCGCCGGCGGCACCGAGAGCCAGGACTGGGCATCGATGCTCTTGCGGATGTATACGCGCTGGGCCGAGCGGCGCCGCTTCAAGGTCGAGGTGCTGGAAGTCCATGAAGGCGAAGAGGCCGGCATCAAGTCGGCCACCGTGCTTATCAAGGGGCACAACGCCTATGGCTGGCTGAAGACGGAATCCGGCGTTCACCGCCTGGTGCGCATCTCGCCTTACGACAGCAATGCGCGCCGCCATACCTCCTTCGCCAGCGTCTGGGTCTATCCCGTCATCGACGACACGATCGAGATCAACGTTTCGGAATCCGACGTGCGCATCGACACCTATCGTTCGTCCGGGTCGGGCGGCCAGCACGTCAACACCACCGACTCGGCGGTGCGTATCACCCACCTCGCGACCGGCATCGCAGTTGCTTGCCAAGCCGAACGCTCGCAGCACAAAAACCGGGCCAAGGCCTGGGAGATGCTGCGCTCGCGGCTCTACGAGGAAGAGCTGAAAAAGCGCGAGGCCGTGGCGAACGCCACCGAGGCGTCGAAGAGCGATATCGGCTGGGGCCACCAGATCCGTTCTTACGTCCTCCAGCCTTATCAGCTGGTGAAGGATCTGCGTACCGGCGTCGAAAACACCAGCCCGTCAAGCGTGCTCGACGGCGATCTCGACGAATTCATGGAGGCCTCGCTGTCGCATCGCATCGAGGGCGGTGCAGGTGAGGCGGTGGCGGACCTCGACTAGGTATTCCGAAAACTTTCCGCCGGGTGGCGGCTGGCAGGGGGTGAGACCTTGGCAAATCCGGAAAAGGCAGGTGCTCGTACGCTTGCCGGGCAATGCTTCTGCGGCACCGTCCGCTACGAGGTGACCGATGAATTCGCCTACGCGGTGAATTGCCATTGCTCGAACTGCCGCCGTACCACAGGGTCGGCTTTCAAGCCCATTGCCGGCATCGCGCGCGACAAGTTTCATCTCACCGCGGGCGACGACAGGCTGCTGATCTATGGCGATGCCGGCGGCCACGACGCGCATTGCGGGCAGTGCGGCTCCCTGCTCTACTCCTTGGTGCGGGAGGGTGCCTACGTCCATGTTGCCATGGGGACCCTGACGGGCGATCCGAGCATTCGCCCAAGTGCACATATCTTCGTCGGTTCCAAGGCGCAATGGTTCACGATTACGGACGACCTGCCGCAATATCGTGAACATGTCACCGGCTGACGGTCGGAACTTCCGTCGGCAGAATTTCGTTCCTAGGCACCCCTGGTCGCAGGCTTGTCGTAGTTATTGTTAACCAAGTCGGCGCACCCTTTTCTGCGGCCGCTGCTGGACCCCGGTGCGATTCCGAGGGCACGCCCAGTTCTTGCGCCGGCCAAGGAATCAGCCCAGCATTCGGGCTGGGTATAGAAGCATGTATGGCCGGACGCGGCATATCTGCGACTGACGATCCGGCCACTGGGAAGACACGTTCCGGGAACGGGCAAGCGACAAAACGCTTGATGCTCGAAAGGAACGCTTCGATGTCTGCTGCCAAGTCAAGATCGGCCCGAGCCGTTCGCCCGGCCGGCCGGCTCCTGTTTTCCCTGTTCGCCACCTTCGGGACCATGATGCTGACCGCTACTGCCGTCGCGCACGACGCCAAACCTACGGCGGTGCTTCCGCAAGCCTGGAGCTATCCCTTTGCCTGCTGCGCCAACTACGACTGCAAGGAGGTGCCACAGACATCGATCGGCGAGCGGCCGGAAGGCTATGTGATAAAAGGCACGGGCGAGGTGGTCGCCTACAGCGACAAGCGGGTCAAGAATTCGCCTGATGGCGAATATCACTGGTGCGCGCACCAGGCCGGATTGGACGCCGGCAAGACCATCTGCCTGTTCGTGCCGCCGCCCTCTTACTAGGATTGCCGCGGCCAGGCAGTGCCATGTGAGCTCTCGACCGGGCGCTGCCGCGCCTGCTCACGAACGGTTGTCAAGACCACTTGTTTATGTTGCCTTGCTGCCACAGAAGTTCCGCGGCGTCTTCCGCACGGAACTGTGCGGGGCGGGCGGCGGACAACGGAGAGATCCATGATCATCAAGGGAAGCTGCCACTGCAAGGCCACGACTTTCGAAGTCTCCGAGGCGCCGCAGACGGTGACGCAATGCACGTGCTCATTCTGCTCCAAGCGCGGGTCGCTCTGGGCCTATTACGTCCCGTCGCAATTCAAGCTCACCAGCCGGCCTGAGAACGTCTCCTTCTACCGCTGGGGCTCGAAAACCATAAAGCATGGTTTCTGCTCGACCTGCGGCTGCGGCACCTTCACCGAAACGCCGGACTGGTCGACGGGCCAGCCCGACTTCGACAACCCGAGGATCAGCGTCAACTCTCGCCTGTTCGACGACTTCGACCTGGAGAGGGTCGAAGTGGTGGTGATCGACGGCAAGAACCTCTGGTAGCTTTGCCGTTCCGCTTTTTGCCGCAATTCATGGTACAACGCGTGCCGAAGGGCTGATTTGGCGTGGCTGCAACGGCCGCGATTTGGAGAGGGACAATCTTATGAAGAAGACCGTGCTCGTCGTCGTGGCGACGGCTGTGCTCGTGAGCGCCTGCACCACCACCGATCCGTATACCGGCGACCAGAAGATCTCCAACACCGCGGCCGGCGCCGGCCTCGGCGCGCTGGCGGGTGCCAGCCTTGGTCTGCTGGCCGGCGGCAACGACCGCCGCAACGCGCTGATCGGTGCGGGCATCGGCGCCCTTGCCGGCGGCGCGATCGGCGCGACGATGGACCAGAACGAGGCCGAGCTTCGCCGTCAGCTGCAGGGCACCGGCGTCAGCGTCACCCGCAGCGGCGACCAGATCATTCTCAACATGCCGTCCGACATCACCTTCAACGTCGACCAGGACGCGGTGAAGCCGGGCTTCTATCCGGTGCTGAACTCGGTGGCGCTGGTGCTGAACAAGTTCCGCCAGACGACCGTCGACGTCTTCGGCCACACCGACTCGACTGGCGGCGACGAGCACAATTTCGACCTGTCGCAGCGCCGTGCGCTGGCCGTCGCCAACTACCTGTCGGGCCAGGGCGTCGATTCCCGCCGCTTCGCCGTCACCGGCTTCGGCAAGACACGTCCGGTTGCTTCCAACGCGACGGCTGCCGGTCGCGCCCAGAACCGTCGCGTCGAGATCCAGCTGTCGCCGCTGACCTGATAGAAGCTGCTGCCAGGAGAACTACTCTACTATGCAAAACGGCCCCGCGAGGGCCGTTTTGTTTTTGACCTCGAGATGGGAAAATGCGTCGGGGCCTTAGCTAGTTCTAATTGATGCCTTTCCATCGCCTTGGAAAGGACTAGCATCGACGCTGTCCAGCGGGGACGAGGCGGTACAACCGGCCGCGCAATCAGCATTTTTCCGCCTCGGTCTTGCACGGCCAGTTCAAGAATCTGGGAGGAATGCATGACAAGAACGACTCGCCTTGGGCGCTGCGGCGTCCTCGTTTTGACCGGCCTCTTGGGCGCATGGGTTGGAGCCGCCACGGCCCGGGCCGAAGACGCCAACAAGGCCGACATCGAAGCTCTGAAAAAATCGCTGGCCAAATATGAGGACTACACGGCCGCCGTTCGCGACCTCTATCTGTCGACCGTCGGATGCGTCTATTACTCGGGCGAGAAGATTCCGGGCACGATGGAATATCCGAAGGGCGCCATGGGCATCCATTTCGTCAACGTTCCGAGCGTTGGCCAGAAGCTCGACCCGATGAAGCCCAACGTGCTCATTTACGAACCGACCAAGAAAGGCTTGAAGCTGGTCGCCGTAGAATGGCTGGTGCCCTTGACTCCGGATGTCAAGGAACCACCGAGCCTATTTGGCCAGAAATTCATGGGCCCGATGGAGGGGCATTATCCGCTCATCCCGAAGGAGTTCGTCCATTACGATCTTCACGCCTGGCTGTTCAGGGACAATCCGAACGGCATGTTCAGCCCGACGAACCCGAAGGTGAAATGCAGCGACGCCGAGTTTCCGATGCTGGAGAAGCCGACCAAGATGATGCCCGGGCCGATGTAAGCGGCAGCAGGACAATCCCGGCAAAGCGCTTCCTTCGAGCGAACCGGCAGTAGAGGAACGGCCCCATTCGGGGCCGCCTCGTTGTTGCCGACGCTGTATTGAGGTCAGACCTTCGCGACGATGCGCATGAAGGCGGGCACGTCATCGCCGAAGCCGACGGTCGCGTCGTCCTCTTCGTGGCGGTGGCGGGCAGGGCGGTTGTGGTCGCGGTGAGGACGGGAAGCCCCGCGCTGCTCGTTGCGGTTATCGGAACCCTTGCGGTCGTTCTCGGAACGGATCGCATCCTTGCGGGCGCGGCGCTCGGCAATATCGGCAATCTCGGCCACCGGCTGCTCTTCGCGTGGTGTCTCCGGCGTCTCGTCGTCGCTGTGCCTGGCGTGGCGGTCCGCGCTTTTCTTGCGCTCGCCACGGCCCTTGCGGTCCTCGTCCTTGCGACCGGCGCGCCGCGGCGCGCCGCGGCCACGGCGAGGCGCTTCTTCGCCTTCGCTCTCGGCGACCGTCGACAGTCGCCGTCATGCCATTCGATCTTGGTGCCAATCAGCTTTTCGATGGCGTCGACATATTTGGTGTCGGAGCGCGTCGCGATGGTGAAGGATTTTCCCGAGCGGCCGGCCCTGCCGGTGCGCCCGATACGGTGGACATAATCCTCCGCATGGATCGGCACGTCGTAGTTGAAGACGTGGCTGACGTCTGGAATATCGAGGCCGCGGGCTGCGACGTCCGAGGCGACGAGGTAGCGCAGCTTGCCATCGCGGAAATTGGCGAGCATTTGCATGCGGGCGCGCTGATCCATGTCGCCATGCAGCGCGCCGGCGTCGAAATCATGCTTCAGCAGCGAGCGGAAAAGCTCCGACACTTCGACCTTGCGGTTGCAGAAGATGATGGCGTTCTTCAGATCGGACTCTTCGGTCCGCATGAGATTGCGAAGCGTCTCGCGCTTGTCCCACGGCTTGGAGCCTGACTTCACCAGGCGCTGCGTGATGCTGGTCGCGGTGGAAGCGGCTCTGGATACCTCGACGCGCACCGGCGCATGCAGGAATTTTTCGGTGAGCTTGGTGATTTCCGGCGGCATGGTCGCCGAGAAGAACAGGGTCTGGCGCGTGAACGGGATCATCTCGCAGATGCGCTCGATATCCGGGATGAAGCCCATATCGAGCATGCGGTCGGCCTCGTCGATGACGAGGATCTCGACGCCGTTGAGCAAGAGCTTGCCGCGCTCGCGGTGGTCGAGCAGCCGGCCGGGCGTGGCGATCAGCACATCGGCGCCGCGCTCCAGTTTTTTGTCCTGCTCCTCGAAGGAGACGCCGCCGATCAGCAGCGCGATGTTAAGCTTGTGGTTCTTGCCGTATTTGACGAAGTTTTCCTCGACCTGGGCGGCGAGCTCGCGTGTCGGCTCGAGGATCAGCGTGCGCGGCATGCGGGCACGCGCACGGCCCTTTTCCAGCCGGGTCAGCATCGGCAGCACGAAGGAAGCGGTCTTGCCGGTGCCTGTCTGGGCAATGCCCAACACATCCTTGCCAAGCAGCGCATGCGGAATGGCGCCGGACTGGATCGGGGTAGGCTTGGTGTAGCCGGCATCGGTGACTGCGGAGAGGACCTTCGGCGACAGGCCGAGGTCTGTGAACGTCAACGCTTCTTGAGCGGTCTGAGTGTCTGCGGACAAGTTGTGGCTGTCTTTGGCTGGTTCGGGAAAAATCGCAACACGCGTTGCGGCGGGCGCCGCGCGCCTGCAAGATCGGGTTGCAGTTAGGCGCAAGTCCGCGATTTGTCAACAGAAACGGCCGGGAATCCGGCGGATTGTGAACACGTAACCTTAATTGCGATGCTTAATCCGGGTTATTGTCTTCTACCGGCTCAATAGCGGAATTGCTCGGCAAGAATACGCTCGTTCCATGAATGATTGGGATCGAACAGCAACGTCGCCGTCGCGGTCGGCGATTCCCGCACCGTGACAGAGGCGATCGCCTTGACCTCGGTGTGGTCGGCGGCGGCGTTCACCGGGCGCTTTTCCGACTCCAATATGTCGAAGCGCACGATCGCTTTGTTGGAGAGCAGCGCGCCGCGCCAGCGCCGGGGCCGGAAGGGGCTCACCGGCGTCAGCGCCAAAAGCGGCGCGTCGAGCGGTAGGATCGGCCCGTGCGCCGACAGATTGTAGGCTGTCGAACCAGCGGGTGTCGCGATCATGACGCCGTCGCAGTTCAATTCCTCCAGCCGCACCTGCTCGTCGACGGTGATGCGTATTTTCGCGGTCTGATAGGATTGGCGCCAAAGCGCCACTTCGTTGATCGCCAGCGCCGAGATCGTTTCGCCCTCGTGAGTCACCGCCTGCATTTCCAGTGGGCGGATCGTCTCGGATACCGCTTTCGAAATGCGTTCATCGAGACCGCCGGCGCGATATTCGTTCATCAGGAAGCCGATGGTGCCACGGTTCATCCCGTAGACCTTCTTGCCCGTGCTCATCGTGTCGCGCAGCGTCTGCAGCAGGAAGCCGTCACCGCCGAGCGCGATGATGATCTCCGCCTCGGCGACAGGTATTTGCCCATAGCGCGCCGACAGGGTTTCCAGCGCCGCGCGGGCGTCGTCGGTGTCGGAAGAGACGAAGGCGAAACGGCTGGTTTCTTTGCTCATGGATCCCGAACGGCGACCGCTACCGCCTGCCGGTCGCGCAGGCGACGGCGTAGCATGCGCCGACCGCATCTGCAAAGGGCGGTGCCCCGCCAGGCGGATAGGCGTTGGCGCTCGCGCTTCGTGACAGCCATGCAACGAATGTGATGGCTGCAATGGTTAAGACCAGGCTTAAACACTCGTAAAGCCGGATCGATCATGTTAGCCGGCAGTGGATGGGTTGGCGGGGGCTGGCCAGTCGAGAGACCTATCTATTGCCAGTGACGCGTCTGATCATAGTCTTCCTGATGATGGGAAGTTTCGCCCTCATGTTCGCCGAGCTTGTGCGCCACTCGGAGGAGATGAGCCAGCGGCCGCATCCGACGGCCTCCCGCTGCGGCGACGCCGCCGGGATGCCCTGTCCGCAAAGGGCGCTTTAAAGCGCTAGCGGTTCTGCAGCAGGTGACAGCCCGCCTGCCGCTTCTGCGCAAGATACTCGTCGATCAACTGGCGGTAGCGCACCTTGCCGAAGCTCGGGAAATGGCCGCCATGCACGACCGAGACGTCGAGGTCGCGCATGGCAAGCAGCGTCTCGACATAGTCGCCGATATCGGAGTGGTAGACGTCGTCGATCAGCGGCCCGTCATAGACGATGTCGCCGGACAAGAGGATGCGGGTCTTTCGCTCGTAGAGCGCGATGCCGCCGGGTGAGTGGCCAGGCGTGTGGATGACCTCGAAGGCACGATCGCCGAGATCGACAACGTCGCCATGCTCAAGCAGCCGGTTGGCCGGCGCAGGCGGGATGCGGTAGCTGGCCGTATCCCATCCGTCGGGCATGCCGTCGAACATATCGTCAGTCGCGTAGCGGTCGGCGACCGTCCGCTCGTTGCGCGGATCGGCGAGGATCTGGGCTTCAGCCGAATGCACGCAGCGATCCGGAAATTCGTGGTGGCAGCCGATGTGGTCGAAATGCGTGTGGCTGGCGACGCAGACAAGCTTGCGTTCGGTGACCAGCGGCACATGGCGCCGCAGGCTGAAATGGCCGAGGCCGGTATCAAACAAAAGATCGCCGTCGCGGCCGCGCACATGCCAGATGTTGCAGCGGAAGAACGGCTTTATCCATGGCTCATGGATGAGCGTGACGTCGTCGCTCATGCGGATGCTCTCGTACCAGTCCGGAGCCTCGATGACCGGAAGCATGCTCATTGGATCAGTCCGCCAACAGGATGATGTCTTGAGCGTCGCATGAAACCGCGACCGTGTCGCCGGCCTGGACGGTCGCGGGAGCTGGTGCCTTGGCGATGAACTGCAATGCAGGATCCTGCACCGAGGTAGCGAGCACCCGCTTGAAGCTCCCTTGGAAGACGGCGTCGCTCACTCTGGCGGTGCCGAGCGCAACGTCGCCTTTCGCTCCCGCAAGGATGAGGTGCTCGGGCCGGATGGCAAGCGCCACAGCCGCGCCAGCCGGCGCCGTGCCGGGCAGCGAGATCGGCCCGAGCCTGGTCGCCACTGCGACGCGTCCATCCTGTGTTTCGCCGGCTTTGCCGGCAAGAATTGTGCTTTCGCCCATGAAGGTCGCCGAGAAGCGAGTCTTCGGCCGCGCATAGACTCGCTCGGGCGGTCCTTCGTCCTCGATGCGCCCATCATTCATCACCACGCAATGGCCGGCCAGGGCCATCGCTTCTTCCTGGTCGTGCGTGACATGGACGAAAGCGGTGCCGACCCGCTTCTGGATCGCTTTCAACTCGTCCTGCATCTGCCGGCGCAGCTTAAGATCCAGCGCGCCGAGCGGCTCGTCGAGCAACAGCACCGCCGGCTCGATGACCAGCGCACGCGCCAACGCCACGCGCTGGCGCTGGCCACCGGAGAGCTGGTGCGGCTTCTTGTCGAAGGAGTCTGCAAGCCCGACGAGGGCGAGCGCTTCGCGTGCCTTTGCCGTCCGCGTCGCGCCATCGACGCCCTGCATGCGCAGCCCGAAGTCGACATTCTTACCGACGCTCATATGCGGGAACAGCGCGTAGTCCTGGAAGACGGTCGTCGTCGGGCGCTTGGCCGGCGGCACGGCGGTGCAATCCGCGCCGCGAATGAACACCTTGCCTTCGCTGGGGGTGACGAAGCCGCCAAGGATCGAAAGCAGCGTCGTCTTGCCGGAGCCGGACGGGCCGAGGAGGATCGTGTAGCTGCCGGGCTCGATCGCGAGCGAGACGTTCTTCAAAACGGGAAGGTGGCCGAAACGATGCGAGACGTTGCGGATGTCGACCAATGGGGCGCTCATGCCGGCTTTCTCCGCAGCAGGGTCAATTCGAACAGCACCACGAGCACAATGGAAACCGCAAAGACCAGCGAGCCGACGGCATTGGTCTTGGGATTGAGGCCGGAGCGCAAGAGGTTCCAGATCTCGACCGGGAGCGTCGTCTCGAATCGGGTGAGCAGGAAGGAGATGACGAACTCGTCCCAGGAGAAGGTCATCGACAGGAAGAAGCCGGCGAAGATCGCCGGCGCCATGACCGGCACCGTGATCATCAGCAGCACCTTCCATTCGGGAGCGCCGAGGTCGCGCGCGGCGCGCTCGATGTTGATCTGGTGGTCGCCCATCTGGCTGTAGATGATGGCGAAGCAGAGCGGCAGGTTGATCACCACATGACCGATGCCGGCGGCGATGAGCGATTTCGGCACGCGGGCCCAGTTGAACAGCACCAGCAGCCCCATGCCGATGATCAGATAGCTGACGGTGAGCGGCAGCGTGATCAGCCCGCGCAGCAGGGCCGAGCCCGGCAGCACGAAGCGCGCGAAACCCCAGGCGGAAAGGAAGCCGAGCGTAACGGATGCGAGCGAGGACAGCACCGCCACCAGCAGCGAATTGACCAGCGCGGAGGTGAGGCGTGCATCGGACAGCACCGCCTGGTACCAGCGCAGCGACGGGCCGGTGAAAGGCGGGATCGGGAAAGAGGTCGCCTGCAGCGAGAACAGTATCAGCACGACCACCGGCAGGAAGATGAAGCCGTAGACGGCGATCGCGTAGAGCCAGGCGGCGAGGCGGACGGCAGCACGCATGGTCAAGCCCGCTCGATCTTCAGCCAGCGGGCGCAGGCGAGATAGGCGACGGTGACGACGGCCATCAGGATGATCGAAAGCGCCGAGGCCAGCGGAAAATCGCCGCGCCGGCCGATCTGCATCATGACCAGCTGCGGCATGACCAGCTCGTTGTTGCCGCCGAGGATCTGCGGCGTGATGTAGTCGCCGATGCAGAGTACGAAGGTGAGGAAAGCCCCGACCATGATACCGGGCAGGGTCAGCGGCAGCACGACATGCAGGAAGGTCCGCACCGGCCCGGCACCGAGGTCGGCGGCCGCCTTGCGATAGCTCGGGCTAAGTTGTTTCAGATTGGCGAAGATGGTGAGCGTCAGCAGCATGACGAAGAAGTGGACGAAGCCGGTGACGGTAGCGAACCGAGTGTTCGCAAGCTGCAGCGGCTCTGCGACCAAGCCGATGCCGGTGAGCGCCCGATTGATGACGCCGTTCTGCGCCAGCACGAGCAGCCAGGAATAGGAGCGCACGACGTAAGACGTCCAGAACGGCAGCACGGCGAGCATCAGTGCCAATCGCTGCCAGCGCTCCGGTACTTGTTCGGCGAGGATCCAGGCGAATGGGTAGGCGAGCACGATCGAAATCACGGTGACGATTGCGGTCACCTGCAGCGAGTTCACCATCGCCCGCCAGTAGGATGGATCGGTGAAGAACTGGCTGTAATTGGCCAAAGTGAAGCCGCCGCCTTCATGCGCCGACAGGCTCGACAATCCCATGGCAACGAAGGGCAGCACGAAGAACAGAAGCGTCCAAGCCAGCGCCGGCGTGACCAGCACCCAGGGCAGGGCACGCGGGCTACCTCCGGAACCGCTCATCGGCCGATTACTGTGCCTGCAGCATTTCGGTCCACATGTCCTGCATCTTCTTGTCGAGATCGGCGTTCGGCGCCGGATAGGCCTGGGCGCGGGCGAGAAAGCCGGGCTGCTCGTCGAAGCGCAGGATCTTCTTCTGCTCGTCGGTGAGCGCTGCCTTCTTGTTGGACGGCATGCCCCAGTAGCAGGAGGAGGTGGCAAGGCGCGCCTGGCCTTCCGGGCTCAGGATGTACTGAATGAATTTTAGCGCCATGTCCTTGTTCTTGGAATCCTTGAACATGGCAAGCGATTGCGACCACAGCACCGCGCCTTCCTTGGGGATCGAGAAGTCGAGCGCCGGGTTTTCCTTGGCGAGCCCCGCAGTCACCCACTCGCCGCCGCCGACAAGGACGTCCACCTCGCCGGTCGCAAGCGCGGTCTGGCTGGCGGTGACTTCCCCGACCAGCTTGGCGTTGGCCTTCATCTTGAGCAGCTCGGCCTTGAGAGCGGGCAGGTCTGCCTCGGTGAGGTCGGCGGTCTTCTTGCCGATCGCCAGAGCCGCCATGCCGATGACCGGCAGGTAATAGTCGTAGATCGCGATCTTGCCCTTGTATTTGTCGCTGGTCAGCGAAGCCAGCGACTGCATGTCGGCCGGATCGACCTTGGTCTTGTTGAAGCCGATCGTGTTGTAGCCGAACTTTTCGGTGATGCCGTAGCGCTTGCCGTCGACCACGGTGGACTTGTCCATCTTCACCTCCGGAAAGAGGTCGGCGAAAGGCAACTTGTCCTCCGGCAGCGGCTCGAACAGGCCTTTCTCGACACCGCGCGGCACGTCGATGGAATCGATCACCATCACGTCCCAATCGCCCGGCTGCGACTGATCGACGATCGCGAGCCCTGCGCCTGTGCCCTCGAATTCCTTGACGTTGACCTTGACGTTGTTGGCCTCCTCGAAGGGCTGCAGCAGCGCCGGATCGGAGTGGTCGCACCAGATCAGCGCGTTGAGATCGGCGGCCTGAGCGCCGCCAGCGGCGAGCAGCGCCACAGCAGCGCAGGCGGCTCCGAGACGGGACTTCAGGCTGAAAAGCGGATTCCGGACAGTCATCGAGTGTTCTCCCTGCCTTGCTGGCTTGTTGAGGAAAAGTTGAACCAATTCTAAAATTGAGTCAATTATGATTTTATGGCAGAGAGGCCGGTATGAGCGGATTGCGCGCACGGCAGAAGGCGGACAGGCACCGCCGCATCATCGATGCGGCGACGGAGCTTTTCCGTGAGGCCGGCTATGAAGGCGCCAAGATCGAGGCCATAGCTGCGCAGGCAGAGGTCTCGATCGGCACGATCTACAATTACTACCAGAACAAGGGTGACATCCTCGGCGCCATCGTGGCTATGGAGGTCAACGAGGTGCTGAATGCCGGGCAAGGCGTGGTCGGCAGCCCGCCGGCCGATGTCGGCGACGCGCTCGACAGGCTGATCGGCATCTATATCGAGCACTCGCTGAATTACCTGAGCAAGGAGATGTGGCGGCAGGCGATGGCAATCTCGACCCAATTGCCCGACAGCCCTTTCGGCCAAGCCTATACCGCGCTCGACCGCGCCTTGACCGAACAGATCCGGGCGCTCATCGCCCGCCTGCAGGAGATCGGCCTGGTGCGGTCAGATATCGATGGCCCGGCGGTGGGCGAGCTGATCTTCAACAACATGAACATGATGTTCATCGAGTTCGTGAAGCGCGACGAGGCGAAAATCCCGGAGCTGCGCGCGGCGATAAGGCGGCAGAACCGGATCTTGGTGGCTGCGATCGGCGTATAGAAGATCAAGAGCGAGCAGGTAGAGGGCTTTCAGCAAAGCGTCGCGGCCGAACGTACTCACTGACGGTTGATCAGCCACAGAATGGTCGAGAGAACGACACTGATCAGAATTGCCGTGGTGATGGGAACGTAGAGCCTGAAATTCTCGCGCTCGATCACGATATCACCGGGCAGCCTGCCGAGGCCGATCCTGGTCACCCATGGCCACAGCAGGCCAGCGGCAACTATGCTGAGGCCAATGACGATCAGAGTTCGCGACATGGCAGCACCTGCCGGAAATAGCGCATTGCCAGAATATAGTGATGCTCGAAAGCTGGCAGAGCGAAGGATGGTGCCCCCGGCAGGGATCGAACCCGCGACCTTCGGTTTACAAAACCGCTGCTCTACCAGCTGAGCTACAAGGGCACGGCGCTCCGGTAGCACATTTCGTGCGCCAGTAAAGACAAAACTCCGTTTTGGGTTGCTAATGGACCGCTTGGCTTAGTCGGCATACTGAAAAGCGGCGCGCCGCTTCCTACATCTCTGTCGGGTGCAATCGCGTCGAACGGGGTGTCGCATGATCAGATTCGTCATCATCCTACCGCTCATCGTCGTGACCTGGCTTCTCCTGATGAAGGCCGTCAGCGATCTGAAGAAGGCCAACATCGACTGGACGGGCGTCACCACGATCATCGGCTTCATCGTGCTGGCCTTCTGGCTGCGGCACGTGACGGGGATGGGGTGAAGGGGAGTGAATGGTGAATGGTGAAAGGCGGCGTTTTCTCGACCATTCACTCATTCACCCATCCATCGAACCTTTTGCCACCGCTCCGCCACAACTGATCACCAGGGGCGAATGGTCGCCTCGATCAGAGATAGGAGCAGTCCCGAAAGATTTGAGCCGCTTCCGGGCCACTCAAAAAATCAGAAAAAAACTTCGAACCTTTTCCGCGCTGCAACGACAGATGATCAAGAGGCGGATGGATCGCCTCGGTCAGGAACCAAGGAGATCATCATGTTCAAGCGCACGCTCGTTTCGACCCTTATCGCCACCTCTGTCGCCGCCGGCACGCTGGCCGGCACCGTCCAGCCTTCGGCCGCTCACGACCATCATCACCGCCGCGAGCTCGGCATCGGCATCGCCGCCGGCGTTGGCGGCTTCGTCCTGGGCAACCTGCTCGCTCAGCAGCCGCGGACGGTCTATGTCGAGGATGGCTACCACGGTTCCTGGCATGTTCGCCGCTGCATGGCCCGCTATGCCAGCTACGATCCGGGCTCGAACACCTACATCGGCTACGACGGCTATCCGCATTACTGCCGCCTCTGAGAGCAATTCCAGGAAAAGCGCATAGCGGTTTTCCGTCCGGAATTGCGTAAAACAGAGGAGAGCCACCGTCTCGCAACCGGAAAGGGGGCTTCGCGGCCCCTTTTTCGCCTGGTGCTAGGAGGTCTTGGCCTCGATCGCCAATCCCGCGCTGCGGCAGGCGCCGGCAACAGCAAGCCCGGCATTCGGCGATTCACCGCTCATCGCGACAAGTTCGAAGCTGTTTCCAGCATCCGGGTAGACCTTGGCAATGAAGGCTTTGCCGTCGCTGGAGCCGCCGGCCGAACGCTTGTCGTCGACAAAGCCGCAAACCACGATCTCCTGGCGGCCGTTCAACGTCCGCTCACCGGCAAGCATCGCCCCGAACTTCGCCGAGACTGGATCCTTTAAGTGCTGGCGGACGCCGGCGGTAATGATCTCCTCGAGGGCGAGCGAGATCGGTATGGAATCGACGCGCTGCCGGTTCGAGTCCGGCACCGGTGTCGTGGTGGCGCATCCGCACAGTGAAGCGGCGAGCAAGAGTTGAACCGTTTTCAGCATCCCCGCCCTTTCGCATGCATTCGAACGCCGCGGCAAGACGGCAGGGCCTATGCAGCCGACGGTGTACAGCGATACGTTTAGTCTGGCCCGCTTCGAGATAGCGGCCAAGAGCGCGCTGCCCGGCGCATGACGCCGGGGTCATCCGCAAACAAAAGCTGTCGTAGTCAGTAGGCTTTCACGCCGCCGATCATCTTCGTCACCTCGGCCGCGGCCTCGCGCACCAGCGGGCCGATCTCCGCCAGGCGCTCCGGAGTTACCCGCACCGTCGGACCGGACACGGAAACGCCGCCGATCGGCTCGCCGAACTCGTTGAAGATGGCGGCGGCGACGCAGCGCATGCCGGGATGGCGTTCCTCGTCGTCGACCGACCAGCCGCGATGCTTGATGGTCGCCAGATCATGAGCCAGCGCCGAGATGTCGGAAAGCGTCTTGTCGGTGTAGCGTTGCAGGCCGGCCTTGCGCAGGATGGCGGCGACCCGCTCCGGCTCGAGATGCGCCAGCACCGCCTTGCCGATGCCCGACGCATGGAAGGAGCTACGCGTGCCCGGCCGGAAGAAGGCGCGGATCGCCTGATGCGTCTCGACCTGGCTGACGAAAACCACGCAATCGTCCTCGGCGACGCCCAGATTGGCGGTCTCGCCGGTCTTTTCCATCAGTTCCTGCATGACGATGCGGGCGCGGTCGACCAGCTTGCGGCGGCGCAGGAAGGCGGCGCCCATGCGGTAGGTCTCGACGCCGATCGACCAGAGCTGGTCGGTCGAGTCGAACTCGACCATGCCGTGGTTCTCCAGCGTCGTCAGCATGCGGTAGGCCGTTGAGGCGGCGATGCCGCTGCGCGCCGCGACCTCGCTCAAGGACAAGCCGCTGGCGTCCGCGACGATCGCCAGGATGCGCAGCGCGCGGTCGAGCGACTGCACCGAAGCCGCTTCCTGCGGGCCGTTGAAGGCACGCGGACGGCCGCGTTGGCGTTTTTCTGTGGTTTCCATGCACGCATTCTCCGCAATTTCGCGCGGAGCACAATGAAAAAGTTTTTCACTGGCTGCCGTAGCGATTTTCTGGAAAAGGAAAAGATCAGTGAATTCAGCAATGTACAACAGTTTTCTAGAAATGAAAAAATATTCTGAAAAAATTGAAAAATCGAGAATGCGCTGGCATTCTGAAGCCAACCAACGAAGTGGAGGCTGAACATGGCCAGGATGCGCGCTGTCGACGCGGCGGTTCTCGTTCTAGAAAAGGAAGGCATCACCAATGCCTTCGGCGTGCCGGGCGCGGCGATCAACCCGCTCTATTCGGCGCTGAAGGCGCGCGGTACCATCCGCCACGTTCTCGCGCGCCATGTCGAGGGCGCCTCGCACATGGCTGAAGGGTTTACCCGCGCCAAGGCCGGCAATATCGGGCTCTGCATCGGCACCTCAGGTCCGGCCGGCACCGATATGATCACCGGGCTCTATTCCGCCTCGGCGGATTCCATTCCCATCCTCTGCATCACCGGGCAGGCGCCGCGCGCTCGCCTCAACAAGGAGGATTTCCAGGCCGTCGACATCGCTTCGATCGCAGCACCCGTCGCCAAATGGGCCGTCACCGTCATGGAACCCTATCTGGTGCCGATGGCGCTGCAGAAGGCGTTCCACCTGATGCGCTCCTCGCGACCGGGCCCGGTGCTGATCGACCTGCCGCTCGATGTGCAGCTTGCCGAGATCGAATTCGACATCGAGGCCTATGAGCCGCTGGTTCCCTTCAGGCCGGCAATGACGCGCGCCCAGGCCGAAAAGGCTTTGGCGATGCTCAACCAGGCGCAAAAGCCGCTGATCGTCGCCGGCGGCGGCATTATCAACGCCGATGCTTCCGATTTGCTGATCGAGTTCGCCGAAGTCACCGGCGTGCCGGTCATTCCGACGTTGATGGGCTGGGGCGCGATCCCCGACGATCACCGGCTGATGGCCGGCATGTGCGGCCTGCAAACCTCGCACCGTTACGGCAACGCGACAATGCTTGAGGCCGACTTCGTCTTTGGCATCGGCAACCGCTGGGCCAATCGCCACACCGGGTCGGTCGACGTGTACACGAAGGGCAAGAAATTCATCCATGTCGACATCGAGCCCACTCAGATCGGCCGCGTCTTCGCGCCGGATCTCGGCATCGTCTCGGATGCGGGCGCGGCGCTGAAGATGCTGCTCGACGTCGCCACCGAGTGGCGTACGGCCGGCAAGCTGCGCGACTGGTCGGGCTGGGCGAAGGAATGCCAGCAGCGCAAGAAAACCATGAAGCGCAAGACGCATTTCGAGCAGGTGCCGCTGAAGCCGCAGCGCGTCTATGAGGAGATGAACAAGGCTTTTGCCCGCGACACCACCTATGTCACCACGATCGGCCTGTCGCAGATCGCCGGCGCGCAATTCCTGCATGTCTACAAGCCGCGCAACTGGATCAACTGCGGCCAGGCCGGCCCGCTCGGCTGGACGCTGCCGGCCGCGCTCGGCGTGCGCGCCGCCGATCCCGATCGCGCCATCGTCGCGCTCTCCGGCGACTACGACTTCCAGTTCATGATCGAGGAGCTGGCGGTCGGCGCGCAGCACAAGCTGCCCTACATCCACGTCGTCGTGAACAACGCCTATCTCGGGCTGATCCGCCAGGCGCAGCGCGGCTTCTCGATGGACTACGAGGTGAGCCTCGCCTTCGAGAACGTCAACCGGGCAAACGATCCCGTGGCCGGCTACGGCGTCGACCATGTCGCGGTCGCCGAGGCGATGGGCTGCAAGGCGGTTCGTGTGCGCAAGCCGGAAGAGTTCGCCGGCGCCTTCAAAGAGGCTGAGCGGCTGATGAAGGAACACCAGGTCCCGGTCGTTCTCGAATTCATCCTCGAGCGTGTCACTAACATTTCCATGGGCACCGAAATCGACAAGATCACCGAATTCGAGGAGCTTGCCGAAAGCCACGAGGATGCGCCGACGGCGATCGTGATGCTCGATTAAGGTCCGGCGGAAAGAAGGAGCAAAAGAATGCCGCGTTTTTCAGCCAATCTTTCGATGCTCTTCGGGGAGCACGAATTCCTAGACCGTTTCGATGCCGCTGCGCGCGCCGGCTTCAAGGGCGTCGAATATATCGGGCCGTACGACCATGCGCCGGACGTTGTTGCCGCTCGCCTCAAGAAGAACGGCCTGACGCAGGTTCTCTTCAACCTGCCGGCCGGCGACTGGGCAAAGGGCGAGCGCGGCATTGCCGTGCTGCCCGACCGCGTGCCTGAATTTCGCCAGGGCGTCGCCAAGGCGATCACTTATGCGCACGCGGTTGGCTGCGAGCAGGTCAACTGCCTCGCCGGCATCGCGCCGCAGGGTGCCGATCGCACTGCTTTGGAAAACGTCTTTGCCGAAAATCTCGCTTTCGCGGCCGAAAAGCTGGAGCAGGCCAGCATCAAGCTGCTGATCGAGCCGATCAACACTCGCGACATTCCGGGCTTCTTCCTGAATTATACCGATCAGGCGCTGGCGCTGATCGACCGCATCGGCTCGAAGAACCTGTTCCTGCAATACGACATTTATCACATGCAGATCATGGAGGGGGATCTCGCCCGTACCATCGAGGCAAACCTTGGCCGCATCGCGCATATCCAGCTTGCGGACAATCCCGGCCGTCACGAGCCGGGGACGGGCGAGATCAATTATCCCTTCCTCTACGACCATATCGACCGGCTCGGCTATTCCGGCTGGATCGGCGCCGAATACAAACCGAAGGCCGGCACGGAGGTGGGACTCGGCTGGTTCCGGCAGTTCGCCGGGCAGGGGAGTGCGGCGGCTTAGGCGCTTCTCAACCAGCCTCGGCGCTGCCCCTCACCCTTACCCTCTCCCCGTGAAAAACGGGGGAGAGGGGGGTCGCCAGCGCTGGAGCTTGTCCTCCTTCTCCCCATCCTTCACAGGGAGAAGGTGCCGGCAGGCGGATGAGGGGCGGCGCCAGCCTTCGATCCATTCGGACAAAGATCTTCAGGAGACCGCAAAATGGAAACCATCGGCTTCATTGGCCTCGGCATCATGGGCGCGCCGATGGCGGGGCATCTGCTCGACGCCGGCTACCCGGTCATCGCCAGTGACCATCGCTCGAAGCCGCCAGCCGCTCTCGCGGCCAAGGGGCTGAAGACCGTCACCGGCCATGATGCGGTGGCCAGCGCCGCCGGCATCATCATCACCATGGTGCCCGACACGCCGCAGGTGGCGGATGTGCTGTTCGGCGAAAACGGCGTCGCTTCAGCTTTGTCGAAAGGCAAGCTCGTCATCGACATGAGCTCGATCTCGCCGATCGCCACCAAGGACTTCGCCAAGAAGATCAACGATCTCGGCTGCGACTATCTCGACGCGCCGGTATCCGGCGGCGAGGTCGGCGCCAAGGCAGCCTCGCTTACCATCATGGTTGGCGGCGAGGAAGAGGCGTTCGAGCGCGCCAGGCCGGTGTTCGAGAAGATGGGCAAGAACATCACGCTGGTCGGGCCGAACGGCGTCGGCCAGACCACCAAGGTCGCCAACCAGATCGTCGTGGCGCTCACCATCGAGGCGATCGGCGAAGCCCTGGTCTTCGCCTCGAAGGCCGGCGCCGATCCTGCAAAGGTTCGCCAAGCCCTGATGGGCGGTCTCGCCGCCTCGCGCATCCTCGAAGTGCATGGCGAGCGCATGATTAAGCGCACCTTCGCGCCCGGTTTCCGCATCGAACTGCACCAGAAGGACCTCAACCTCGCGCTGGAAGGCGCCAAGGCGCTCGGCGTTGCGCTCCCCAACACCTCGACGACGCAGCAACTGTTCAATTCCTGCGCCGCCAATGGTGGGGCGAAGGAGGATCACTCGGCGCTGGTCAGGGCGCTGGAGCGGATGGCGGGCCACGAAGTGGCCTAGAAGCGAATAGCGAATAGGGAGTAGCGAATAGGGATTGCAGGCCGACGGGCCGCCGTGTCTCGGCTATTCGCTATTCGCTATTCGCTATAAATTTCCTGGCCGCATAAAGGCTCACCGCCGCGGCATTCGACACGTTGAGCGAGCGGATGGCGCCGGGCATGTCCAGGCGGGCAAGCGCCGTCACCGTCTCGCGCGTCTTCTGGCGCAGGCCCTTGCCCTCCGCCCCCAGAACCAGCGCAATTTTTCCTCCGGCGAAGCTCTTTTCCAGCTCCGCCGATCCCTCGGAATCGAGCCCGATCGTCTGGAAGCCGGCATCGTGCAGTTGACCCAGCGCGTCGGCGAGGTTTTTCACCTCGATCTGGTCGATGTGCTCCAGCGCGCCCGAGGCCGATTTCGCCAGCACGCCCGATTCCTGCGGGCTGTGGCGGGCCGTCGTGATCAGCGCGCCGGCGCCGAAAGCCACCGCCGAGCGCAGGATAGCGCCGACATTGTGCGGGTCGGTGACCTGGTCGAGCACCAGCACCAGCTTTGTGTCGCCGAGCGTGTCAAGGCGCTTGGGTTTAAGCGGTTCCGCCTCGATCAGCACGCCCTGATGCACGGCGTCCGAGCCGGTGATTTTGTCGATATCTTTCGGCTCGACCAACTCGGCCTTGAAGGGCAGGGCGGCAAGATCGCCGATCGCCAGACGCTCGGCGGCATTGCGGGTCACCAGCATTCTTTTGATCTTGCGTCGCGGATTGTCGAGTGCGGCCCGCACCGTGTGCAGGCCGTAAAGCCGCACCAGTCCGTCGGCGGGGCCTTCGCCTGGCGGCACCGGTTGGCGCGGCCGGAATGCCGGCGCGCCGCCCGCCTTCTGGTCGCGATGCGCGCGCCTCAGCTTGGCGTAGTGGGTATCCTTCGGGGTGCCCGGTTTGCTGCTTTTGTTGTCGCTCATGCCGGCCTCTATAACCGTCCCGGCCGGCTAAGGATACGGGCTGCGGCGACGAATGCTGAACATCCTCGAAAAACCCTGGCCGCGCCGGTTGACACCCACCGGCCTTGCCGCCATAAGGCGCATCGCTGATTTCGGAGAAGATCCTTACTCGGGCTCCGGGTCGGCTGAAATGCCTCGTTGCATGGCTCCGGCGGCAGACTGGAGAGGTGCCCGAGTGGTTAAAGGGGACGGACTGTAAATCCGTTGGCTTAGCCTACGTTGGTTCGAATCCAACCCTCTCCACCACTGCCGGCCCGGAAGCCCTGAAACGAAAAGCACCGGAAGTGTGCCACTGTCTTCCGATGCTAGCGCAGGCGGGTATAGCTCAGTGGTAGAGCAGCAGCCTTCCAAGCTGAATATGCGGGTTCGATTCCCGCTACCCGCTCCAGATCTTTCTCCTCTTATGCCTCAAATGAAAGACGCCGAGCACCCGTGGCGCGCGGCGTGTTCGGCCCGCCTTGTGCTTAGCTGTTGAAAGCCGATGTCACCTGATGTTGTGGCGGGACTTGGCCGTTCGGCGTCAGCTTGTCGACAACGCCGGGCAGCGCCGTGGACAATTGCTGCAGCAGCTCCTGCTCGTTCATACCGGTACGTTGCGCGATCTCGCGGATCACCGCCGGCCCCAGCGCCGAGCCGAGATCGTTGGCGTTGATCGGCCGGTTCTGGCCGGTGCCGACCCAGGAATCGGCAACGTTGCCGTGGCCGGCGTCTCGCAGTCTGTCGAGCAGCCCGCCCAGTCCGCCGAGCAGGCCGCCATCGGCGGAGGTTCCGGCGGGAGTTGGGGCGGGGGCCTGAGCTTCGGCTGGCTGTTCCTCGCTTCTGCCGCTCAGCATCTTGCCGACCAACAGCGCGCCGAGCGCGATCATCAGGGGTTTGGTGATGTTGCCGCCGGGAACGGCGTTGTCAAAAAGGCCCATCATGGATCTCCTATCAACCAAGTCCACCCGGCGCCAGAATGGCTCAACCGGGGGGATTTTCAAGCTGTCTTGAGCTTTTGACAATCATATGAAAATGATTGGCAGCGGGGGGATTGGAGGGAAGAAATGGGCATCATCAGCTGGATCATTCTCGGCGCGATCGCCGGCTTCATCGGCAGCAAGATCGTCAACAAGACCGGTCAGGGCTTGATCATGGACATCGTGCTCGGCATCGTCGGCGCGATCGTCGGTGGCGTGATCTTCAGCGCCTTCGGCGCATCGGGCGTCACCGGCCTCAACATCTGGAGCCTGATTGTCGCCGTCATCGGCTCGGTCGTCGTGCTCTGGGCTTATCACCAGTTCTCCGGCAGGCGCACGCTGTAGAACGGTCGAACGATCGGCGAAACCACGGCTCGATCGCCGTGGTGGGATCGTCAGCCGAGCGCTGGTCGTCGAACGCGACCGCGCTGCGTATTGGCATTGGATGGCGTGGGGCGGAACGGCGATGGCGGTCCAGATTCAAGGCCTTCCGGTCACCTATTATCCAATCCCGAAAAGCGGCACCAGCAGCGTCAAATACGCGCTGATGGCGCTCGGCGGCAAGCAAGCCGTTCTGCTTGACCCGGACAACGACGTCCACAGTCAAATTGCAACCAATTGGGCCGATCCGTTCGAGCCGGTCTATGACGGGCTTAGCGGCAAATTCACGATCGTTCGTGATCCGCTGGAGCGGCTGCTCTCGGCTTATTCGAGCAGGATATTGGACACCGATGTCCTACGGTCACGCTCGCCCAACCTTGAGTTGCTCGAGAGCTTTGGGCTGCCGACCAACCCGGATCCCGATACCTTCATCCTCAACATCGAAAAATACTGCGCGTGCTCAGGGGACATCCACTTTCACGTCGCCTCGCCACGCCGCTTCATCGGTTCCAGCCTGTTCCTGTTCGAGCACGTCTTCAAATTCGAGGACATGGACAAGGTCGGCGCCTTCCTGTCCACGGTCAGCGGCAAGACAGTCTCTATGCCGCGGCTGCAGGCAGCCCGGGGCAAGGTCAGTCCCTCGGATCTTTCCCCCGCGGCGTTCAGAAGGGCGATGCGCTTCTGCCGCTACGACTACGGTTTCCTTGTCGACTATTACGATCCGGCACGATGGGGAGGCATCCCCCAAGGCGATCCCGATGAGACGTCCTCGCTGCATGTCGCCGGCGATCTGACGGCTTTTCGCAACGGCCGTCTGGTCTACCCGCGGACGCTGCGCAACCTCGTCGGTTTCCTTGCCAAACGTCCGCTGAAGAAAAGGGTGGGGCTGTAGCGTTCAGCTTTTCAGTCCGGACGACCTCAGGCCACAATGCTCAAGCGCCTCCTTCGCTCGTCGAGCGAGACGATGGCGAGGCCGCTGCCGATCACCAGGAGAATGCCGCAGACGGCGAGCGCGTTGGGGAGCTGCCCGAACACCAAAAGGCCGGAAATCACCGCCCAGACGGTGAAGCAATAATAGAAGGGCGCCACCGCGCTTGTCGGTCCGACGCGATAGGCCATGAAGATGAAGAAGTGACCGAAGATCAGGAACAGGCCGGCGCCGGCAAGCAAAAGGAGATGACGGCCCTCCGGCATCACCCACTGTTCCGAGACAAGGTGTGCGACACCTGAGCCGAGCAGCACGACAACCACGGCGGAGATGGCGACAATCATGCCGGGCACCTCGGCGCCCACCTTACGTCCGGCGAGGTCGCGCGTCGCGGCCAGGGCCGCGTTGCCCAGCGCCAGCAAGGCATAGATGGAAATGCCCTGCATCGTCGGTTGCGCCACCATGACGGCGCCGACAAAGCCGAGGCTAATCAGCGCCATTCGCACGGCGCCGATCTTCTCGCCGAAAAGGAGCGAGGACCCGACCAGCACGATGAGCGGCGTGATCTGCCCGAGCGCCGTCGAATCGGCGATCGGCATGTTGGCCAACGCCACGACGTAGCAAAGGATCGCCGCCAGCTCGCAAAGGTTCCGGCGCAGCACCTTGCGTTCGAACAGCAGCGGGATCTGCCTGCCATAGCCCAGCATGAAAAGCAGCGGCATGCCCCACAGTGTGGCGGCCGCGCCACGCAGCAGCAGCACCTCATAAGGCGGCAGCCCTGCGGTCGCGAGCTTCATCATCGTGTCATTGACGAGGTAGGAGCCCGTCGAGACGATCATGAACAGCGGACCGCGGATATTTGCCGGAATGAATTGCATTGGCTGAAGAAATCAGAGCCGGATCGGGGCGGCAATGGGCCAGTTCCGGCCGATCGGGCGTCTACCCGCGCGAAACTTGTCGATGAGCTAGCCGAGGCAAGACGCGCGGATTTGAATTCGCCTGTCGCGATCCTATATCCGCGCCATACCCCTGAAATCAGATCATTGGTTCGGCTCGAGCGAGACAACGCTCAACCACAAGGCACTTGTGTTTTGCGGCCGTTGTCGCTAATCGCCCCGCATTCGACTGAACTGAAGGTCAAGGCCGCCCAAGGAAAGAGACTATGGCAAAAGGTAAATTCGAGCGCACCAAGCCGCATGTGAACATTGGCACGATCGGCCACGTCGATCATGGCAAGACGTCGCTGACGGCGGCGATCACGAAGTATTTTGGCGAATACAAGCGCTATGA
>NZ_RZSF01000360.1:0-6344 GCF_004023325.1 Mesorhizobium sp. M1A.F.Ca.ET.072.01.1.1
TCCGCAGGCTCGCCCAAAACATCTTGGCTGCCCATCCGCTCGACAAACCAATCGCCAGCAAGATGCGCAGGGCCAATTGGAGCAAAGACTTCTTCTATGAACTCTTTACTCATATGCGATAGCCCTGCCTCGAGGGGGGAGATCAGCGCCTCACCGCCACATGCGGCGCGAATGTCTTCACCGCCTCGATCAAGTCCTGGTCGTGGATGTCGAGCGAGGAGATCTCCATGTGCACGGTGGTCTTGCCGAAGGGCATCAGGCCGAAGGCATTGGCGGCGGCGTATTTGATCGCGTCGGGCGGCTCCTCGGTGAGCTCGAAATTGAGCATCGCCGCACCCTTGCCGCCGGAGGCGAGGCGCACGCTCCGCACCTTGTTCCACGGCACCAGCACGTCGCCGGCGCGCGCATCGCGAAAACCGCGCTGATCAAGGGTGACCTTGACCGAATTGTCGAAAGCGCCGCGCGAAATGAAGACGCCAAGCGCCAGGAAGGCGACGCCGAGCAGCGCGATCCACAACACATGGCCGCTGGACGTGCCCGAGGCGACGCCCTGCAGGGCGCCGAAGCCAAAGATGCCGCCGATCAGGAACGGTCCCACCGCGGGCAGGATCTTGCCGGAGGCGCTGTTGCGGATTTCAAGCGGCGCGGCCATTTTTCGCCCGCTCACCGTTCCGATTTGAGCAGCGTCCAGATCCAGCCGATAAAGGTGAGGACCAGGAACGGATAGCCGGCGGCGGGCAAAGGCGCCGAGGTGGGCAGAAGCGGCGCGCCCCACAGCATCATCGCCGCCGAGACGGCGAAGAGCAGGGCCGCGACGAAAGCGGTGAGCCGCATCCAGAGCGCGAAGGTCGCTTGTGCGCTGACCATGACCAACCCCGCCGCCCAGAGGCAAATGCCGCCGACATAGGACGGCACGCTGGCCTCAAGGCCCGCCGCATTGCCGGCCAGAAGCAGGCTTTCGCCGCCGAGGTAGGTGAGGAAGCCGGCCGCGACGAGGTCATTGCCAAGCCGCTGGTATTTCATCGTCAGCAGCGCCGCCGCGACGACGACCCCCACGCCATCGATGGTCCACAGCGTCTCGCGCAGCGCGTCGCTGGCAACGAAGGTGCCCGCCATGCCCAACGCGCCGCCGACGGCGAGGCCGCTCGCGGCGATGGTGTCTGAGGTGGAGCGCATGTGATGTCTCCCCACGCCGGGGAGAGGATACAACGAGGTGAGGGCGCATCAAAGAGGTAACCTTGCCGGCGGGAAACGCATTGACTGCGGCATGCGAATGTACTGGCGGCACTCGCCCAATTCGAAGATGTTGAGTTGGCCTACAAACACGGCCATCCGGGATGCGCCAGTATTGATCTTCGCTACGACAGCACTGATGACAATGCGTTTACTGTCCATCGTTTCCGTGATTTGATAGCTCCCCTACAAAGGGGGGTTAGACATGGCAATTAGACTTCAGCCGGCGGACGGCACGTCCGGGGCCGAAAAGTTCATCGAGCCGGCGTCGCGGGTAATCGCCAATATTGTTGATCTCGTGTCGGGCGGAGCGCCAATCGCGAGCTTTGTGGGATCTTCATTGCTAGAGCTCGTCGGCTTATTCGTTGATATGAAGAAATCGGCCAGTGGTGCAAAGAAACTTGGAACGTCCGCCTGGGATCTAGTCCGCGCTTCGTATGCCTGCGCGCTTGTTCACTTTCTGTCGAAGGTGGAAATTCAACGCAAACCCACTGGGAATGAGTTGCGGCAGTTAGTTGCTGATCTCCTTCGAAACGCGGATCTCTACACAGCTGACTCCCTGCCGTCCCTCGAAACCGACCATCTACAATCGCCGCTGAAGAACCCAGTTTTTCGCGCTGCAGCCGCCAGGCTTCCCCATGAGCTGGCCTACTTCGGTTTGCAATGCGATGCACGCACCGTAAGATCGTTGTTCGAACGTTCCCTGTTCGAAGGGATAGCGGACGCACGGAATCTCGCTCCAGATACATTCCAATTGGTCGAATCCGCTCTATCCAGTCGGCTCGCGATTGTTGATGATCGTCGCAAAGCTCTACTCCGGCACGAAGAGTATCTTATTCGCCTCTTTACGCAGGAGCCAATTTTTGGACAAGAAACTAGCGGCATTACCCTCAACGACCTTTATGTTCGTCAGCGCTGCTTATGGGACTCGTTGATTAGCGATACAGGATCGACTGCTCATTCCATCGTCGACGGAGATATTCCGAGCTCAATGTTCGAAGGTACGGCCGGCCGGCGAAAAAGCCGTCGCCGTTACCAGCTCAACATCGGGTACCTGCATTCCCGGATAGGTGAATGGCTGGATGAGCGCTCTGGTCGCGACGCCGTCCGGGTTGTAGCAGGGGGGCCTGGTTCGGGTAAGTCCACTTTCGCGAGGGCGCTGGCAATCGAAGCGATCGACAACGGGGCCTATGACGTCCTTTACATTCCACTGCAGGAAATCGAGTCGGCCGGCAGCCTCGATAGCCGGATTTCTAACCTTTTTAGAGGAAGAACGGAGCTCGGTTTTGATCGAGTGGATTCACCGCTTCAATGGCTGGGTCAAGGATCTGTGGAGGGTTCTTCTCCCGAAAAGCCACTACTTTTGATTTGTGACGGTCTAGACGAGATAGCTCCGCCGGACACCGCCGAGTCTATAAATGTGACTACCGATTTCATTCAAAATCTGAGTAATTGGCTTAACCAGCGCAATTCTGGCGGTTGCTATGCCAAGGCGATAGTTCTTGGACGGACCATAGCGGCAGAAGAGGCTTTCGATAAACTCGCAATCGACTCCTATGCACTTCTACGAGTCGCCGGGCTATTGCCCTTGACCAACAATAGAGAATGGAAAAGGCACCAGGATAGCGGCTCTCTTCAAGACCCCGAGCAATTAGCTCCGATAGATCAGCGAACCGTCTACTGGGAAAATTGGTGCAGAGCATCCGGGTCGACGGAATCTCATATCAAAGAAGCTTTGCAGGGAGAGAGCGACTCGGCGAAAGCACTCGAAGATCTCACTTCCGAGCCACTGCTGTTGTATTTGCTTTTATGGACCGGGTTCGTTGGCAATCGGTGGAAAGAGGCGGCTGAAAACCGAAACGTCGTCTACGAGGAAATCTTTAAGCGGATATTCAAGCGAGATTGGGGAAAGGACTCATTGGAGCGTACACATCGGAAAAATCGGTTATTCGGGGGACATGTTGGAACCAGCAAGATCGAGGAACCCGAGTTCTTTGCGCTTCAAGAGACGCTCGGACTTGCTTCTTGGTCGTCAGGCGGTCGTATCGTTACCGACGAAGCATTTCAGCATGCATTAGCTATCTACCTAGATCAAGATCTCCGAGACGACGTATTGAAAGACTCTTCTTTTTCATTGAAGTCCGTTGCTCTTCAGAGTTACACAAAAAGTTCCTCCGATGGAAACGCTGGGTATGAATTCGTACACAAATCTTTAGGTGAATACCTGATTGCTAGGTGCCTTGTCAGTGCCTGCTACCAGGCTTTACAAGAGCTTCGAGAGCGCGTGTCGGATAGCCGATGCCAAGGCGCTGCCAATTACTTTGCAAAGATTGGTCAATTGGGAGCATTGACGGTTGAGATTCATCAATTTTTCTATGATGAGGTTCGAACAAGGTTCCCCATCGGGGAGGATGCAAATCGTCTGATTGATCACTCGTTTCCGGGCCTCATGAATTGGGTTGTACGAAATGGCTTTCCTGTTCATTTTTCGACAGAAGGCAGTCGGAGCTTCTATTCACTTCAAGTCGCCGACGCTAGATGCCTCGATGTATTGTGGAGCTTTGGGCAAGCTCTGCTCGCGGCAAGTCTACCAAAGAAAAATAGGGAGGCAGGTCGCTTGGTTATTGCTTGGCCGACAGCACAGCATTTCGCATCGCTATTTGGGCGACTGGCCGACCGAGTGCATGTCGGGGAGACAAAAAGACTCTGTTCGTTTGACAATTTAGTACTTAATGAACAAGGCCTCACGGAACTTACGTTCGGCTCCGTCATATTTGCGGCAGGGACTGCCCGGCCGCAGGATTGGCTTAAACTCTCAGCGAAGTATGCCAAGGTATCCGGTGGGCAATTCTATTCGGCGAATATGTGGACTGTGGACTTTGAGGGAGCTCACGTTACAGAAAGCAGCTTCGATGGGGCTCGGATGACTAATGCGAACTTTAGGAAAAGCGTGATAGACGAAGTGAGGTTTGGCCATGCCGATCTGAATGGCGCCAACTTTCGTCATCTAGTATAAATAGCACCACATTCAGCGGTTCAATGTTGCGTAGAGTATCGTTTAAACACTCTAAGTTATCTAAGGTGATATTCGGGCTGGATCGTGGCGAAGTCGGGCCTAGGACGACTCTCATGGACATTGATCTATCGTACTGCGATCTGGTGGACGTGTCGTTTAACGGAGTCGAGATACGAAACTTAAATTTGAAGGGGTCGCGCCTTGTTCGCTGCGATTTCTCAAAGAGTAAGATTAGACGCGTCAACTTCGATGAAACTCGCTTCGACTCGGTCATCTTCACAGAAAAACACGCGCCTCTACTGGGAGGCCTACAGACATCTTCGGGAATTACGATTGTCGATGAGCTAACCAAACCCGCGCGAGGGCGCGTTTTGGGGAAACACCCTGGAGATGCTAGGAAAATCAATCCCCCATCTTAAGCGCCTGGATGAACGCCTCCTGGGGAATATCGACCTTACCAAACTGCCGCATCCGCTTCTTGCCCTCTTTCTGCTTGTCGAGCAGCTTGCGCTTGCGGGTCACGTCGCCGCCGTAGCATTTGGCGGTGACGTCCTTCCTGAGCGCCGAGACGGTCTCGCGGGCGATGATGCGGCCGCCTATTGCGGCCTGGATCGGAATCTTGAAGAGATGCTGCGGGATCAGTTCCTTCAGCTTCTCGCACATGGCGCGGCCGCGCTTTTCCGCCGCCGACCGGTGCACGAGCATGGAGAGAGCGTCGACCGGCTCGTCATTGACCAGGATCGACATCTTCACCAGGTCGCCCTCGCGATAGTTGGTGAGGTGATAGTCGAAGGAGGCGTAGCCCTTGGAGATCGACTTCAGCCGGTCGTAGAAATCGAACACGACCTCGTTGAGCGGCAAATCGTAGGTCAGCATGGCGCGCTTGCCGACATAGGAGAGATCGGCCTGGATGCCGCGCCGGTCCTGGCAGAGTTTCAGGATGCCGCCGAGATAGTCGTCGGGGGTCAGGATGGTGGCGCGGATCCACGGCTCCTCGATCGAGGCGATCTTGACCACGTCGGGCATGTCGGCCGGGTTGTGCAGCTCCTTGGTCGTGCCGTCGATGAGGTTCATGCGGTAGACGACGCTAGGTGCTGTGGCGATGAGGTCGAGGTTGAACTCGCGCTCCAGCCGCTCCTGGATGATCTCCAGATGCAACAGGCCGAGGAAGCCGCAGCGGAAGCCGAAGCCGAGCGCGGCGGAGGTTTCCATTTCATAGGAGAAGGACGCGTCGTTGAGGCGCAGCTTGCCGACGGCGGCGCGCAGATCCTCGAAATCGGCGGCGTCGACCGGGAACAGGCCGCAGAACACCACCGGCTGCGCCGGCTTGAAGCCGGGCAGCGCCTTTTGCGTCGGGCGGCGGTCCTCGGTGATGGTGTCGCCGACGCGGGTGTCGGCCACTTCCTTGATCGAGCCGGTGAAGAAGCCGAACTCGCCGGGGCCGAGCTCGTCGACATTGACGCGGGCCGGCTTGAAGACGCCGGTGCGCTCGACGAGATATTTTGCGCCGGTGCCCATCATGCGGATGGTCTGGCCCTTCTTCATCACCCCGTCGATGACGCGCACCAGCACGATGACGCCGAGATAGGCGTCGTACCAGCTGTCGACCAGCATCGCCTTCAAGGGTGCCGCGATGTCGCCCTCGCGCGGCGGCGGCAGCTGGTGGACGATCGCCTCCAGCACGTCCGGCACGCCAAGCCCCGTCTTGGCCGAGATCAGCACGGCGTTGGAGGCGTCGAGGCCGATCACCTCCTCGACCTGCTCGCGGATGCGCTCGGGTTCAGCCGCCGGCAGGTCGACCTTGTTCAGCACCACGACGATCTCGTGGTTGTTGTCGATGGCCTGATAGACATTGGCGAGCGTCTGCGCCTCGACCCCCTGGGAGGCGTCGACCACCAGCAGCGAGCCCTCGCAGGCGGCGAGCGAGCGCGACACCTCGTAGGCGAAGTCGACATGGCCGGGCGTGTCGATGAGGTTCAGCACATAATCCTCGCCGTTTTTGGCGCGGTAGTTGAGCCGAACGGTCTGGGCCTTGATGGTGATGCCGCGCTCGCGCTCGATGTCCATCGAGTCCAGCACCTGCTCCTTCATGTCG
>NZ_RZSF01000361.1:0-6342 GCF_004023325.1 Mesorhizobium sp. M1A.F.Ca.ET.072.01.1.1
AAGAAGGTGTCGATCTCCAAGGAGAACACCACCATCGTCGACGGCGCCGGCAAGAAGGCCGAGATCCAGGGCCGCGTTGCCCAGATCAAGCAGCAGATCGAAGAGACCACTTCGGACTACGACAAGGAGAAGCTGCAGGAACGTCTGGCGAAGCTCGCCGGCGGCGTTGCGGTGATCCGCGTCGGCGGTGCGACGGAAGTCGAAGTCAAGGAAAAGAAGGACCGCGTCGATGACGCTCTGAACGCGACCCGCGCGGCCGTTGAAGAAGGCATCGTCGCCGGCGGCGGCGTCGCGCTGCTGCGCGCTTCGGCCAACATCAAGGCCACCGGCGTCAATGCCGACCAGGCCGCCGGCATCAACATCGTGCGTCGTGCGCTGCAGTCTCCGGCTCGCCAGATCGCGGCCAATGCTGGTGCGGAAGCCTCGATCGTTGCCGGCAAGATCCTCGAGAACAAGGGCGCGACCTTCGGCTTCAACGCCCAGACCGGCGAATATGGCGACATGATCGCCATGGGCATCGTCGACCCGGTCAAGGTCGTCCGCACCGCTCTCCAGGACGCGGCCTCGGTCGCCGGCCTGCTGGTCACCACCGAAGCCATGATCGCCGAGGCTCCGAAGAAGGAAGCCGCCGGCGGTATGCCGGGCGGCATGCCTGGCGGCGGCATGGGCGGCATGGGCGGCATGGACTTCTAAGAAGTCCATAAAGCACGCCCATCATTTAACATTGCTCAAGCCCGCAAGCGGGCTTGAGTGGCGGCATGGACTTCTAATTGACGAATGATCCCGAAAAGTTGCAGACTTTTCGGACAAGATCATTCGCAACCAGAAGTCCATAAAGCACGCCCATCATTTAACATTGCTCAAGCCCGCAAGCGGGCTTGAGTGGCGGCATGGATTTCTAAGAAGTCCGGTCCCATAGCGAATATGGAAAGGGCGGCAGACATGTCGCCCTTTTTGTTTGGCATGCGGCAGCCGGTCCAAAAGCGGGCTTCCATACTGTTGCGATTGGCGAAGGCCTGCGCAACAGCCGATCTCCCCTCTTGAGGGGGAGATGCCCGGCAGGGCAGAGGGGGTCGCCGCGCGTAAGGCTCCGGCGACGCCTCCCGTGCAACGAAGGCGCTGGCGCTCCAACGCGCGGCGACCCCCTCTGTCGCCTTCGGCGACATCTCCCCCTCAAGGAGGGAGATCAGCAGCGCCAGCGCTCGGCCATCCCTGCGTCAACCTGATTCGCGTCGCGGACGGGCGATAGGGATAGACAGTTCGCTTACCGATCCGCCAGGGCCAGCTTGGCCCCCAGCATGACGAAGGCGCCGGCGAAGGTGCGGCGCATCCAGGTCAGCACCATCGGCCGCGACACGACATGGCTGCGCACCGAAGCCGCGAACACGCCGTAGACGACGAAGACAAGGAAGGTCATCAGCATGAAGACGCCGGACAGCTCCAGCATCCTGGCGAAAGCGTGCGGCTCGGTGGTGCTGACGAATTGCGGCAGGAAGGCGAAGAAGAAGATCGACAGTTTTGGGTTCAAGATGTTGATCAGGATGCCGGAGGTGATCACCTTGCGGGCAGAGCGCGGCGCGACGTTCTGATCGAGAGCAATACTGCCCTTCTCCTTCAGCGTGATCCAGGCCATGTAGAGCAGATAGGCGACGCCGAGATATTTCAGCGTCTCGAAGGCGACCGCGCTTGTGTGCAGCACAGCCGCAAGGCCGGTGATGGCCGCCGCCATGTGCGGGATGATGCCCAACGTGCAGCCGAAAGCGGCGATGATCGCGGCGCGAGCGCCGCGCGAGAGGCCGGCGCTCAGCGTGTAGAGAACGCCGGTGCCGGGCGAAGCGACGATAATCAGCGACGTCAACAGGAATTCGATGCTCACAGTTTCCTCCACGGCCCTGCCCGGCGCGGAAGGTATCGGGAGGTCCGAGTGTGGGCAAGCGGGGGAGAGAGTAATCTCCCCCTTAGGTCACCTTGCGGTGAGATGTCGCCGAAGGCGACAGAGGGGGCTCGCCTCGTGTAGAGCGCGGCCGTTTCCCGACGCGATCACGTTGGCGATTTATGTGAGACGACCCCCTCTGACCGCTTCGCGGCCATCTCCCCCACTTGGGGGGAGATTGGCAGTTCCACCGCCAGCCCATGGGCGGCCCTTGCCATCAGGCAGTCGTCGCCGCCGGGCATGCAGGCGCGGCAGACATGCGGGCGGGCTTCGTAAATCGCGCAGGCCGTCTGCTTGCCCACCTCGCCGCGAAGCGCGGCGCAGCGGCCGTCCTCGCAGCGCATGCCTGACAGGTCGGTCGCGACCAGCTCGTCGGGGATGCGGTCGAGCTCGGCATCCTCTTCGGTCGAAAAGCGCGGCCAGTCCGCCGAATAGGCGCAGCAGGCGCCGCAGCTCTGACAGTCGAAGGCGGCTGATGCGTCAAGCAGGGTCGGGCAGGGTCGGTCGTGCGGCAAGGCTATCCTCATGCTGGCAAGTGCCTTTAGCACGGAGCCGGGAAATGCGTCGCATCCGGCCGAGCAAAAAATTTTGTTTTGCCGGGAACCCTTTTGCCGGCTGGCGGTTTTGTCCCTGTTGTCGGCAGTTCACGAGTATCGAGAAAAGCTGATAACAAAAGACGCCTCCCGCGCCCTGAAAAAGCGCGAGAGGCGTTTTCCATTCGCCTTACATGATCGTGCTCATCATCGGCAGGATTTCATAGCGGAAGCCGCGGCCGGAACGCGCCACCGGGTCGCCTTCGGTAACCGCCCTGGCGTCGGCTTCCGTGCCGACCTGCAGGATCAGAAGCCCCCACGGTCCGGCTGGATCGGCGACTGGGCCGGCAATCATCATTCTGCCTTCACGAAGCAGGCCGCGCAGATAGTCGGCATGCGCATTCATCAGCGCCCTCTCCTCCTCCGTCAGGGTGAAGGCGAAATCCGGACGCGGCGGAATCAGCCGGCAATGGAAGACCGAAGGCGACCTGGCAGCCGTCTCCTTGGCAAGGAATTCGTCCAACCAGCCCAGCACGCGCTCCCAACCGGAACCGTGATCGCGGCAGGAGTCCCGTCGCGACCCGAAGCCGTCATGGCGCAGCGTCAGCCGGGTGCCGTTCTCGACGGCTTCGAGCGTATAGGTGACGGTGGTGAGGTTATCGCCGTCCCAGGGCGCCTTCCAGGTCATCACCAGACGATGCGGCGGCTCGACCTCGAGATACTCGCCGGCGACATGGAAGTCCTGCCCGTCCGCACCCTTGCCTTCCGAGCGCCAGGCGCCGCCCGGCCGGACATCGGCCGTGTGCTTCGTCGTCCGGTACATGTTGTCGGCGCCCCACCAGAGCGGGATCTGGTCCTCAGCGGTGATGGCGCGGAAGACGCGCTCCGGCGGGACCGCGATCATCACCGTGGCAAGGATGGTTCCCGCGGAAATGTCGGCGATCGCGCGCGGCTTGTCTTGGATGGCCATCATTCATTCTCCAGGTAGGATTTGAGATTGCCGAGGCTGTGCTGCCAGAAGTCCCGGTAAGGCAGGATCCAGTCGGCGACATCCTTCAATTCCGCCGGCTCCAGCCGGTAGACTCGCTCGCGGCCCTGCCGCTGCTCGGAAACGACGTTGAGCTCGCGCAGTATCCTCAGATGCTTGGAAATGGCCGGCCGACTCTGCGAGAAGGCGGACGCCAGTTCGTTGACCGGCGCGGGGCCCTGCCGCAGCCGGTCGAGGATGGCGCGCCGCGTCGGATCGGCGATGGCGCGGAAGACGGAACGGTCGTGCTCAGCCTGCGGCATAATGCGTATCCATTTGGTTACAAATTATGCCGAATTCGGTCGCCGGTCAATTATCCTCGACCGGTGTGCTTTGGCGCAACGGAACCGCGAAGCACTCCGGCCCGTTTCTCCTCGCGAATTGGATCTCCGGGAGATGCGGAGATGGTGAACCTGGACCAGATAGTGGGCTTGGCGAAGCAGATCAAAGGTTCGATCCGGCAAGCCATAGGCAAGGCCACCGGCAACCGGCCGATGGAAATCAGGGGCATGGCGGACAAGTCGGCAGGCCAGGTGCAGAAGGCCTGTGGCGACATGAAAGCCATGCTCAAAAAGGCGATGTGACCAGCAGGCCCCGCGGTCAGATCTGAAACGCCCGGCACGGGCTGTCCGTCATGCCGACAGCGGCGTGATGCGGCACGCCGCACGGAACTCAAACATTGCCCGTTCGTTGTCGTGGCGGATGCGGTTGGCGCATCCCGCTCCTATTCCAGGCCCAGGAGATGCGGATATGGTGAACAGGCATCAAGTTGCCGGCATCGCCAAGCAGGTAAAAGGCAGGCTGAAGCAGGCGGCCGGCAAGGCCACCGGCAGCCGGCGCCTGCAGGTGGAAGGCATGTCCGAAAGAATTGCCGGCAGGGTTCGCAAGGCCTACGGCGACGTGAAGGACAAGGCTCGCAAGGCGCTCTGACCCATAGCCGCGGGGGCAATGGCCGACCCGCGCGCCGGCCTGTTCGTCGTTTGAGCGTCGACCGCGCCAAGACCGCAGAACAGCTCGAACAACGGGCCTGGCGCAACTCTACCTGGCGCGCTTTCTCCGTTCAGGTGGCCCAGCTTTTGGCGAAGGCGTTGGTGAAGACGACCTCGCCATGGTCGCCGGCCGCCTCACCCAAGACCACGTCCATGTGGTCATCGGTCACCCGCGCCAGCGCGAAGCCGCCCATGAAAGCCGCCTTCGGCTTGACGAGGTCGAGCCCGTCGCGCCGGTAGATCATCGGCACTGCGTGCTGATGGCCGTGGAAAATGGCGATCACATTATAACCCTTCAGCGTGGCGACAAGCGCCTGGCGGTCGGCGTCGCCCCACCAATGCGGGCGGCCGGCGCCGTCGTCGCCATAGGTGCGCTTCACTGGATCCCAGCGCTCGACCGAGAAGGTGTCCCAACCATAGTGCTGGAAGAGAATCACCGGACGGCCGTCGCCGGCATAGGTCGCCAGATCCTGCTTCAGCCATGGCAGGCTGCCTATCGCGTCATGGCCGGTGTCGCCGGCGAAGCGATGCGTCTGGACGAGGTGCAGCCCGCCCCAGTCCCAGGAATAGCAGTCGGTATCGACATCGTAATTGGTCGCCGGCACCGGCGGCTTGAAGAAGACGCCGGGGCGATGGTTGACCTCGACATAATCGCGCATCTCGCGACGGTACCAGTCGACATGGCGCGTCGGTCCATTCTGGTCGAGATCGTGATTGCCGAGCCCGACATAGACCGGAACATGCACGCGATCAGGGCCGATCCCTTGCTGGTAACGCTGGCTGAACTGCAGAAGCTGTGTGCCTTCGCTCGGCTCAGTGATCTGGCCGCCGCCGTCATCGGTGATGTCGCCGCCGGTGACGAGGCCGACCGGCGTGCCGATGCGTGTGCCGGCCGAGCGCAGGCCGGTGGCGGCGCCGCTGATCTCGGCCGGCCACTCTTTGTCGCCGATTGCGTTGAGCGCCGCCACATTGCGCAGCAATGCCGCGTCGGTCTTGCCCTCCTGCTCGCAATGCGGGCTGAGCCCGGTCGCCATCCGGCAGGCATGGATATCAGCGATGAACAGGAAGGTGGCGTCAATCGGCTGGATACGCTGGCCGGTCTGGGCGAAGCTGGTGTCCGGCAGGGCGCAGGTCGCGGCAAGGCCGGCCGCCCGGGCCAAGAGATCGCGCCGGGACAAGGATGCTGAGGATCGGCGATTCATCATCGCGCCATTGGAACATTTTCACTGCCGGATCGTCCAGATTGGCGCCTCTTTTCAAGCATTGGTTGAATTCGTCAAGGGCACTTGGGTCGACAGCGCAGAGAGGGTCTGTCATTCCTTCCAGAACACATTTCCAGGGGAGAAGGCATGAAACCCGTGACGACCTGTGTGGCCCTCGCCATGCTTGCCCTCGCCGGCACCGCCGAGGCGGCCGACTGCGTGGACGCCAAATCCGCCAAGGCCGGCTTCGTGCTGGAGAAGCCCGGCATCCGGAGCGAGTTCCGGCCGGCGCCGGGCGGCATGGTCGCGGTCGCCAACAACTACCAGTCGCAATCGCCGCAGACGCAATATCTCTACGCCGGGCTGATCGAGATTTTCCGCGATAGCGACACGGGCCGGCTGTCAATGATCCCGCTCGGCGACCTCAAAAAGCTCTTCCCGCTGAAGGCCGGTGCCAAGAGCAAGACCGAGTTCGTGCGGCTTTCGGCGAAGAAGGCGCCGAAGGGCACCGAAACACTGGCTTTAAGCGTCAAAGGCAAGGACACCTACAAGCTGGGCGACTGCAAATGCACGGTGCTGACGGTGAAAGAGACGCTGACCGGCGATTCCGGCACGGTGATCGACAGCTTCACCGCGCTCTATTCGCCCGACCTGCAAG
>NZ_RZSF01000362.1:0-6327 GCF_004023325.1 Mesorhizobium sp. M1A.F.Ca.ET.072.01.1.1
ATCTTGGCCGACACGCCGTAGACACGCGCCGCATGGGCTTTGGAGAAAGCGCCTTCTATCACCGACAGCGCCATCTCCTCTCGACGCAGCGGTGTGAGACGGGCATTCTTATGGATGTTCATTCGGATCCTCCGATGGATGCTGAAGCGTGGTAACTCCAGTCTCCTCGGTCCGGTCCGAATGGACAACCTCCCGAAAGCTCACAGCTAGCGAAGCTCCCTCCAGCCGCGTTGCAGGCCGCGGTGATGATACCCCGCAGGACCGGTCCGCGCGCGTCCCCATTGGTCAACCACGACTTTTCGCTTCCGCATTGCGCGGAATGGGCATGACGCGGCGCCGTTTTCCTTTGGCGCGAGAAGGTGAAGCAAGCGAGGAAGAAAGCGCTTTGCGTTCTGACGGTGAGCCGGAACGCGGTGATCATGCACCCGAAAGTTCTTACGCTCCGATCCTGTCGCATCGACAAACCACGTCCGATAGGAACGCAGGGCCAGGAGAGCGACGTGCCGACGATGGCGTAGAAACCAACATCCGTCCTGGAAGCGAGCAACGGTCTCATGGGCAAGCGGGTCCTTCGCGTTCCGATGCCGGATCGCGGCGCAGAGATGGGGCCACCGAAAGCTCACACAGCTCCGCCCCGTCGCATGGTCGAAACCCGTCCGGCATGGCGGACAGGCCGCCACGCAGCGACGATGGAGGCGCGCGCGATAGCCGCCGCATAGGTTCTCAACGGCCTGAAGGGTCGCGGCAACAATCAGGCGCTTTGCGGGCCGAGGGCGGGCCCTCGCGCCAGGCGCAGCGGTCCGGACGCGCGAACACAGCCGGATTGCCACCGCATAGACAAGCTGCCGATTTGCAAGCGGGACGGCATTCCGAAGCAGCCCCGCAGCGCGCCTCTCGCGCAATGTCGAGCAATCTGTTCAACAAGGCTCTCGATGACATCGGCCGAGCTCGGGACATCGTTCAATTCTCCTGTGCGGTGGTGCGCCATAGCGGCTTGCTGCGGGACCAGGAAGAGCAGGCGGCATTCCTGCAAGGAGCCGCTGTTCAATTCACTCGCCAGTTTCTGCCAAACTGGGAGCGGGATATCCGCGAGGGAGAATCGTTTGGATATGCGACCGTGTCCAATGCAGTCAGCCGCGAGCCTGGAGGCGAGGCGGGCATGCAGGCCTGCAGGGCCATGGCAGCAAGGGTGTCGAGGTCTACCAGCGCCCTCGACGATGTAGATGCTCGCGCGTTGCCGCTCTTGGCATTGTCGTTCGGTCGATATCCCCAACTGGCGGAATGCCGCGACGGCACAATCAGGATCGCCAAGTTCTGCCGCGACAACCCAGCAATGCTTCGCAAGCTGGACGCTCGCAACATCGCGCTGCTGGTGAACGGCTTTAGCAAGTGGCCTGACCAGCCAGGGTGTGGCGAGGGCACTTTCGCAGTTGCTGCTGAGGTTCTTCGCCGCGCTGAGACGGAGGGATTTTCCCAATTCAGTCCGCAGAGCTTGACCAACCTGGTCAATGGCTTCAGCAAATGGCCGAACCAGGCGGAGTGTCGGGACGCCACCAGCGCTATCGGCACCGAGGTGACGTACCTCGCAAGCCGAGCCAAGCGGCTCTCCGATTTTGTACCGCAGGACCTGGCGAACCTGGTGAACGGTTTCAGCAAGTGGCCGGAACAGGAAAGCACGCGCGAAGCGACGATCGCCATCGGCTCTGAGATCAGTCGCGAGGCCAACCGACTCGGTCGCTTTCCTGAGCAGGAGCTGGCCACTTTGGTAAACGGTTTCAGCAAGTGGCCGCAAGAGCCAGGCATACGTCAGGCGGCGGTCGCCATCGCCGGGGAGATTGCCTCCCGTGCCGACAAAATCAAGGGATTTACCCATCAGCAGCTGGCCATACTGGTGAACGGTTTCAGCAAGTGGCCCGAAGAACCCAATATGCGCCAGGCTGCAGTCAACGTTGCCCGCGAGATCGTTGCGCGTGCCAGGGAGCTGGGTCGATTCACGGATCAACATCTGGCCAATCTGGTGAATGGTTTCAGCAAGTGGCCGGAACAGGTGAAGACGCGCGAAGCGGCCGTCGCCATCGCCTCTGAGATCAATCGCCACGGGCGACTTTCGCGTTTTCCTGGTCAGGGGCTGGCCACTCTGATCAACGGTTTCAGCAAGTGGCCCGAAGACCTCGATATGTGCCAGGCTGCAGTCACCGTCGGTGGGGAGGTCATTGCGCGCGCCAGGGAGCTGGGTGGGTTCACGGACCAGCAACTGGCCACTCTAGTAAACGGTCTCAGCAAGTGGCCCGAACAGGAGAAGACGCGCGAAGCGGCCGTCGCCATCGCCTCTGAGGTCAGCCGCGACGCCCGACTTTCTCGTTTCCCTGAGCAGGATCTGGCCAATCTGGTGAATGGCTTCGCCAAGTGGCCGCAAGAGCCAGGCATGCGCCAGGCGGCGGTCGCCATCGCCGGGGAGATCGCCTCCCGCGCCGGCCAACTCGCCGGATTTGCCGATCAACATCTGGCGAATCTGGTGAACGGTTTCAGCAAATGGCCCGAACAGGAGAAGACGCGCGAAGCCACGGCCGCAGTTGCCTGCGAGATTCTCCGCCGCACCAGTCACCTCCGTGGATTTACTGACCAACATGTGGCGAACCTGGTGAACGGATTCAGCAAGTGGCCCGAGGAGCCTGAAGTGCGCCAAGCTGCAGTGGGCCTCGCCGAGGAGATCGTGTCCCGCGCCGGCCAACTCGCCGGATTTGCCGATCAACACCTGGTGACCTTAGTGAATGGTTTCAGCAAGTGGCCGGATCAGCAGAAGATGCGCGAGGCTACGGTCACCATTGGCAGGGAGGTCCTTCGCCGCGCCGATCGCCCGGATGTCGGGCTCTCCGATTTTACGGCGCAAGGCTTGGCGGTCCTGGTGAACGGCTTTGGCAAGTGGACGCAAGAGCCGGTGTGCTATCGGGCTCTGGTGGAGATCGCCCGCGGTCTCGGTCCCAAGGGCCGTCGCTTCGGCGCGTTCATCACGCCTGCGCTGTGCAGCATCGCCAACAGTCTGGCGCGGGGTATCCTGCAGGGCGAGGAAGCCGGGGAGGTGGCCGAACCCCCTTTGCTGAAGGAGCGGCTGCAGCAGCTTGCGCATTATCTTCACTATGCCGAGGACCGGCTGCAGCAGGCCGATGTCCTGACCATCGCCAACATCTTCAAGGCCCTGAGCAAGGCGCAGTTGTCCGACGATCTGGGTGTGCTGGCAAAGCCGGGGCTGGACCGGCTGGAGGCGCTGCGCGCCACGCCCGCCTTCGAGCGCGACAACAACCTGGAGACCATGGGCAATCTGTGCGCCGCCCTGCTGCCGCTGGCGCGCAGCCCGCGGCCGGCGTTGCGCTGGCACCGCAGGCCGGCGCTGAACCTGCTCAACGCCATCCAGCCGGTGGTGGAGCGCAAGATCGAGGCGCATCTCGAGGCAGGCCAGGCCGAGCGCCACAGCGGCGCCAATGCAAGCCGCTGCCCGGCGCTGTCGATCTATCAGGTGCTCAAGACCCGCGCGGTGCTGGAGAAGCTCTACCGGCGGCCCTATGTCGAGGGCGACAAGCGCGCCTTGCGGCGCCGCCAGGAAGAGCTGCACGCCAAGACCAGCCAGATCCTGGACAGCGCCCGCGCCCTCATCGAGGCCGACCTTTCCAACATGAGCTGGAACCTGATCGCCGAGATCGAGGCGGAGGGGCCGCTCGACGCGCTCGACACCTTCATGGCCCAGAACGCGCCGAGCGTCCAGGTCCAGCATGCCGCCGCCGTCTTCGATGTCCATGGCGTGCTTGAGGCCATGGACCACGAGCCGCGGCCGCCGCAAGGCGATGCCGGACTGATGCGGCTGCCGGTGGTCGACATGCAGGGGCGGCCGCTGGCCGGCGAAGCGGAGCTGCGCTATTCCATCTTCCACCGCCTGACCTCGGGGGCTGTCAAGGTGGTTGCGGTGCAGCTGCCGGGCAAGCCGAGCGCCTTCATGCTGGCGCGCACGCTCAGCGTCGAGGGTGTGCCTTACCGCATGGACCTGTTCGGCGGCAGCAAGCTGAAGGCGCCGCAAAAGACGCTGGCCCAGCTTGCCGCCCGCCTGCCCGACGCGGCCGACGAGGCCACCGGCGGCAAGCTTTTGGCGATCCCCTATGCCGACACGGCGCCGGGGACGGCCTTCGAGCAGCTGGCGCGGGCCTGGGCGCCGTTCAAGGAAGCCTATTACTACACCCAACGCCGCGGCTTTGCCGCGCCGCCGGACATCGCCGGACTTGGCCCGCACGACTATGCGCTGGAAGGCGCCTTCAGGCTGTCGCTCCTGCCCGACCGCCCGGCAGGGGCAGCGCATCCCTTCAGGCTCGCCGGGCCGGACGGCCCGATCGCCTTGCGGCCGCATGACGGCTGCGGCTTCATCAGGGCCTCGCTGGCCGAGCGCATGCCGGCCATCGCCCGGGCCGTCCGCCCGGACGGCGCCGCGCCGGTGCGTGTCTTTGGCCAGGGCAAGCGAACCTCGGTGCCGGCCTCGGCCCTGCAGCATTATCCGCGCAACGCAGCGGTGGCCGAGGAGACGCGCGAGAAGGCCGAGGCCTGGCTCGGCAGCCGTGAGCAGCCGAGGCTGACGGCCGAGGAGCTGTTTCGGACCGTCACCTCTGGCCACATCGACGGCCCGGGCGCCGTCGCCGTGCCGTCCGGCGACGGACGCCTTTATGTGCCGACGCTCAAGAGCGAGACCTTGACCGCCGATGGCGGCGTGCTTGTCGGGCGCTCGCCCTACGACAAGCCGAACCTGCGCCCGTTCGCCGCCGGCCAGGTCAGGTCGGCGCGCGACGGCGACGCGACCGCGGCGTTCCTGGACCGGTGCGTGGCCTTCCAGTACAGCTTCAACGTCGCGCACAAGTCGGGGGAAAGGCTTGCCGCCGACGATCCGACCTTGTTTGCCAAGGGCATCCTGATCGTGGTGCCCGACCGGATGTGGCCGGCCGCCTTCGCCGAGCGTTCGGTGGTGATGTCGGCCGAGGACGTCAAGTGCCATTCGCACTGGCTCGAGGGCAAGGACCGGGTCAAGGCCGACACCGGGCTCGACTGCGTCGGCATCCTGCAGGCGACGGAGGTGTTCGCGCCCGGCTCGCTGGTTGCGGTGCCGAGCGCCGAACAAAAGAAGCTCGACGGCGATTTCGACGGCGACACCGTTGTCATCGTCGGCGACCGGCCCAGGCTCTACGAGCATGTGCGCCAGTTCGACCAGAAGGAGCAGGCGCGCGGCCTGGCCTCGCTGAAGCCGCCGAAGTCGCACACGCCGGCCATCGAGAACGGCAGCTACCAGTTCAGCCGCTCCCGGCAGATCCTGTCGGCCACCCAGCAGGTGCTGGAGACCTACAGCTGCCTGCAGCGCAACGTCCTGGCGCAGCCGCTTGAAGCGCAACGCTGGTTTGCCGAGCGTGCCGTCTTCGGCACTTACGAGGGCATTCACCATGAGCTCAGGGCCGACATCCGCGTCCAGCTGCAGGCAGAGCGGCCGGACGGCCAGGCCATGCAGGGGCTCCTCGAGAGGGCTAGGCAGGACGGCGAGGCGGCCCGGCATCCGGTGGCCCGAGAACTGGCCGCCTTGCTGGTCAGCGAGCTCGAGGCCTGGGCCCACCAGGGCAATGAGGAGCAGCCCAACGGGGAGCAGCAGCCCAAGGGCTCGTTGGCGCGAGCCACGGCCTCGACCAGCGCACCTGCTGGCGTCAGCGCCGCCGCCGGCGCGCTGTTTCCCGAGCTCGCCGAATCCTATCCGGCGGCCGCCGACGCCAGGGAGCGCGTCGAACTCCTGCTCGACCACTGCCGGGCGCGCATCGATCCACGGCCCGACGGCTACAACCCGCACGATCTGCATGAAAGCGCCATCAACCTGTTGAGCGTCGGCATCAAGGTCGGCACCGACGCCTACAAGTCCGACACCGGGGCGCGGCTGTTCATGAAGAAGAGCGCCGACCTGCAGCGGCTCCTGCAGCAGGTCCCAGGCCTGAAGCCGGCGCCCTATGTCAAGTCGCTGGCGGCAACGCTGCACCAGGGCCGCTTCGACGTCGACGCCAGCCTGGCGGATCTGAAGGACAATCCGACGCTGGCGGCCTCGGTCATGGAGGCCTCGATCAAGCTTGCCGCCGCGAACGGCATCCTGCCCAGCCCCTTGGACGTCGCGGCCGCCGACGACCCCGCCGCCACGATCACGCTGAGCCGCGAGCAGGCCCTGGAGCGCGCCAGGAGCGCAGCCCAGCGCGCCGCGGCGGAAGAAGGCGCCATCACCGCCAACGCGCAAGCAGTCGCCGCGCTTTTGCGGCAGGCCGGCAT
>NZ_RZSF01000363.1:0-6297 GCF_004023325.1 Mesorhizobium sp. M1A.F.Ca.ET.072.01.1.1
GGCTCTTGGCGTCGCCGCCTTCACCGTAGTTCAGCAGCGACAGCTTTCCGTCGACATCGAGGCCATCGCCGCCGTCCGACTTGGCATCGCCGCCGGTCACGTCGCCGCCATCACCGCCATTGCCGCCATTGCCGCCATCGGCCTTGGCATCGCCAGCATCCGCCTTGGCGTCGCCAGCATCCGACTTGGCGTCGCCGCCGTCGTCAGACTTGGCATCGCCGGCTTCCGCAGCGCCGATACCGAGGCCCAGTCCGAGGCCGAAACCGAGGCCGAGGCCATCGCCACCGTTGGCGTTGCCGCCGTCGCCGTAGCCGCCCTTGGCGTCGCCTGTGTCGACTTCGCCGCCCTTGGCGTCGCCGCTATCGCCGTCGCCGGCCTTGGCGTCGCCCGCGTCGGCCTTGTTGTCGCTCTTGGAGTCGCCGCCGATAGCCGCGCTGAGAGCCAGGCCGCCCTTGCCGTCGCCGGCTTCGACGTCGTCGGACTTGGCGTCCCCGCCATTGCCGCCTTCGCCGCCATTGGCCTTGGCGTCACTGCCGCCGTCCGCGGTCCCACCACCTGCCGAGATGCCGTCACCGGCTTCGGAGTGGCCGCCCTTGGCGTTCAGATCAAGCTTGAAATCGGCGTCGTTCTTGACGGTCGCGTTGTCGAGCTTGTCGTTGTCATACATGTTCAGGGTCTGGTTGATGATCGACGCGGTGTTGGTGCCGGCGCCGGTCATCGAATTGTTCAGGATGTCCTTGAAGGTGACGTCGTCGCCAGGATCATAAGTGACGTTGCCGTCCTTATTGTTGATCATGGTGTCGATCTTCATGTCGTCGTTGGCATAGATATCGGCGAAATCATCGTCGGAATTGCCGAGCTCACCTTCGAGCTTGACGCCAACGTCGACGTCGACGTCGACCTTGGTCTCGTTGACGTTCTTGTTCTCGTTCGAGTTTTCGTTCTTGGACTCGTTCGAGTTTTCGTTCTTGTTCTCGTTCGAGGCCTTGTTCTCGTTTTCGTTCTCGTTCGAGGACTTGTTCTCGTTCGAGTTGTCGTTGTCGCTCTTGTTTTCGTTCTCGTTCGAGGCCTTGTTCTCGTTTTCGTTCTCGTTCTTGGCGTCGTTGGTATTGTAGTTCTTGTTTTCGTTTTCGCCACCGCCGTCACCGATATCGAATTCGCTGTCGACGATCTGCAAACCGAATGCGTTGATGTTGTTCTTGTCGAGGTCGAGAGACATGGTCGTGTCCTCTGTTTGAAGGCCGCGACTGCCGAACCGCATTCTTCTCTTACGCGGCTATGGGCTGTACGCGGACGTTGCGTTTAATGCGGTGAATGGACTGCCGGACCGAGGGGACTGAGGTCCGCAATCCGAATTTCGTCATGACTTGCTTGAGTACCTCCCTTTGACTTCGGGAGAGGCGGCCGTCCCAAGGCAAAACCCGGGGGAGCGCCGGATCACCAAGGATCCGGTCGTTCAAACGGGAGAGTCCTGGATATGCCCCAATCCCACATGGAACCCGGGAAAGTCTGGAACCAGAGGGCGGTGATTGTAAGCTGACAGTTCGGGCTAGCCCGTTCGGCCGGACCGCTGCCCGGACGTGCTCCGGCCGCGCAAATGCCGAGATTCCTGCCCAGATCAGGTGGCGGCGACTCTGTCGAACGTCTCCAGTCGGCAGCGACGACGGAGAAAATTAGCTATAGCTCATCCGAACTATATCAGTCCGGTCTAATTTGGTGTATAAGTCGTTAAGGCTAGCTGTTTACGGGGGTGGCGGCCCCCGAAAATTTGAAGAAGGGAAAGAACTAAACCGACAGTATTCGTCTAGGGTGGGGTGGCAACCATGTCCAGAGTTAACGTGCACAGCACCGTAGGTAGCGGTGCCGGAGAGAGTTGGGCGGCGCGTAGAATTATCCTGACTGTTTCCTCTACTGACAGCTTTCCAGAATGTCTAGTATACGCCATCGAGAGGGAATTTCCCTCGATAGTCGTCGAGCAGGCTACAGGCATCGAAGCGGCCTGCGCGCCGTTCGAGCATCCCGTCTGCCTGGTCCTTATCGACACCGAGCTCCTGCATAAGATCGACGGCTATGCCGCCGAACTGATGCGGCATCATCCGGCAGCGCCGATCGTCCTGGTGCAGCACGACAGCCGAGCTTCCGTCTCAATGCACGACGTTCTCGATCTCAAGATCGTGCGCAGCGTCCTGCCCATGGATTTGAAGCTTGATGTCTGGCTTTCGGTCATCCGGCTTATGCTTCGCGGCGGCGAATATTTCCCCTTGGCGATGTTCCAGTCATACGCACGCAGCGTCTCGCAAAAGGCGTCGGATCATTCGACGCCTGCCGAACAACCAAGGCCGGACCGGTCCGGTTTCGAGGAGATGGGCGAACTGACCGACCGTGAGTTCCAGATCCTGGAAATGGTCGCTCGCGGATTGCAGAACAAGATCATAGCCGCGACCCTTCGTCTGTCGGAGCACACGGTCAAGATCCATCTGCACAACATCATAACCAAGCTGGGGGCTCACAACCGGACCGAGGCGGCCGCGGTGTTTCATGCGCGCAAGGATAGCTTTCACGGCGGCTTGGAACGATCCGGTTCGCCACAGTCCGTCCAATCTTCGCCGTGAGCCGATGATGCCTCGGTTTCAGGAGATACTGCTCCTCGTTGGCCAACTGAATTACACATGGACCAACACCGAGAGTCTGCTGATCTATCTGATTGCCGGTCTTGCGAAGGTCGACAAGGAAACGGCGATCATCATTTTCCTGACGCTGAACACGACCCGCGCGCGCATCGAGCTGGTAGAGCGCCTGGCGAAAATCCCGAAGACGCCGGCCGCCTGCCGTCGGGCGGTGCTGACAGTCACCGGCAAGCTCATGCGCCAGGCGAAGCTGCGAAACAAATACAGCCACTGCATCTATTCGTTCGATGAGGCCGGAACCCACGGAAGCACGCAGCTGATGCGTATCGTGGACGGCAAGGACGAGGTCAAATACGGAAAGATCGAAGCGCTCGATGACGAGGAGATGAGAAGAATCCACGGTTCCATCGAGGACATCCGGGAGATAAACAAGGATATCTGGTCGATCGTTATCGACAATTCGTTCCCGAGATAAGCCGCCGCCGCGGATCTCGTCCGGATTGGTTGCTCCCTGCTAATGCATGTCGCCCGGAAATGTGCGCAGTTCTACGACGATCACATGCATCAAACAAAGACTTGAAGCAGGTCGCCGGAATCCGTTTCAGCGCGACGCGCTTCAAGCAACCGAGGCAGGGATCCGCCCGATGGCTTTCAGCGCCTCGGTGCGAAGCGCCAGGGCCTGGCTGTGGCCCGGCTCCAGCGCGATGCATTCGTCAAGGCTTGTGAGCGCGTCCTTTGTTCGGTCGAGCTTCATCAGCGCCAGGCCGCGATTGTAGTGCGCGGCTGCGATGTTCGGATTGATCTCGATCGCCTGGCCGACCTGCCGCTCCGCGTCGCCATAACGGTGCTGCTGCAGGCAAATCACGCCGAGAAGGTAGCGCACGTCAAAGCGCCCGGGTTCGACGTCCAGGATCTCGCGGTAGATCTTTTCCGCCTCGGCCAGGTTTCCGGCCTGGTGCAAACGGGCGGCAACGCTGAGCTTTTGCGGCAGAAGGGACTGTCGCGCGGCATCCAGTTGTCGAAGCAGCGATAGCGCCTCGGCATGGGCCGGATCGGCAGCCAGGATCTGCCGGCAACCACGCAGAGCCGCCTCAAGATCGCCAGCCTGATGAAGCGCTTTGGCGCGCGCGAGCACGACCGGCAGGCTCCGGCTCTCCAGGCGGTCGCGCAGATTGCGGCGGCTGGGCGTGCTGACGAGAAGGCATTCGACCCGGCGCTCGAGCCCGCCGAAATCATATTTGTAAGAGAAATCCCCGGTCTGCAGATCATAGACGGCAAAGCCGTTCTGAATGGCCCAGCGTATGCTGTAGAGATGAAGCGCGAAGCCGGGCGCGGGCTTCTTGACCGCGAGATCGCGCCCGTTGAGCATCCCGATCAGTGCCCGGTTCTTCCGGTCGATCAAGGTGGCCTGCACGCCGATCGGGTTGTCGTCCCGCCACAGGACCGGGAGATAGAGGGCGTCGTCCTCGAAGGCACAGCGCAGCATGTTACGGAAGTTGTTGATCATCGCCTGCGGCAGGCCTGGGTGATATCGCGCCGCCAGTTTCGCGCCCCACTGACTTTCCCAGAACCGGAGTAGCGTCTGCAGATCGCGCTCCAGCGTTGCGGCGGTCACGTTGGTGACGCGATACTCGGATGCGTCGTCGATTGCCCTTAGCGTCCGCCGCGCGGTCTTGCGGGTCGCCGCGCCAAGCCGGTCATTGAGAAAGTCCTCCCAGTCGCCCGGCAGGTTCACATAGACATAGATGTCGTGGTCGATGCCATCGCCGTCGTCGGGACGCCTCACCTTGCCGGTCACGAATTCCGGCGCGGAAAATTGCTCGAGGAACGTATTCAGCCGCGGCGGCGATGCAAATATGTTCTCAAGATGCAGCTTGGCCCAGTTCAACCGCTTCGTATGCTCGGCGAAGGCCCGGACAACGGGATCCTGAACCTCCGGTTTGCAAAGGAAGCCGGCATATCCGGCGAAGTAGCCGCCGCCCGTCCGCAATTCGTTTTGGAACGCACCGTCCCTGGCTCGTTCCGTTCGGAGCTGAAGCGGGAAGAAACCGACATAGCCGGCTGAATTGTCTTCCTTGGCGGCCAGGACGAGCCATTGGTAGCGAAGCCGCTTGAACCAGCCCGCCATCCATGGCCAGGACATGAAGTAGTGAGCCTCCGGGTCAGCAGCGTAGACCGCATCCCAATTGTCCCTCAGCTCAACGAGAGCATCGAAACTGTCGATGACATCCACACGCATGGCGTTGCCCTTTGCTCGTGGTCGGCAATAGTCGATGGTCCTTGTATCGGCTATTCCCCAATTCTTGGACAAAGCCAAGGAATGCCCCCGATGATGGTTCCATGGCGGAACCGGCCGTGCAAGCCGATCAAAGGATTGATGGATCTCTGCGCGGCGCGAAATTGCGCCGGCGGTCAAGGCGCGGCACTGCGCCGACGGGGACAATCGATCAGGAAGCGATCCGCAGCCACTTGCCGTTTTCGGACTGGGATTGCCGCGCAAAATAGCGATAGGAAGTCTGCGCCCAGTTCCTGATGGCGTCGGTTCGGTTGTCGAGGATCAGGTCGCCCTTGTCGGTGCGAACGGTAAGCACGGTGTGGCCCGCGCCACCCGATGTAACGACCGTCAGCAGCAGGGCTGAAGCCGGCCAGCCGCGCTTCATGAACTCGCTCTTCTTCAGGATCGCGATATCCTCGCAATCGCCGGCGTTTGTCGGTATCCGCCAATCGTCGCCGAGGCCGGCGGCAGGGTCGTCACGTTCGATGATCCTGGCATTGACGGAACTGTTGACCGCCTTCAACTCGGCCATGCGCCTTTCGGTGAGCTTCACCTGCTTGACGTGTCCGCCTGGGCTGCAGAGCCTTGGCTGCCTGGCGCAGAAGCCGCGGGCGGCCGGCGGGGCGAAAGCGTAACCCTTGGTGACCATCATGGACGCAGTGCCGGAAGTCTGCATGGTTTCGCTGCAGCCAGCCATAGCCATGACTGCGGCAACGAGCGCTGCCAAACGAATCACGTTCCATCCCCCTCGGATCGATAGACCGAGATCATCTTCGCTGGTTTGGTAAATCAAGACTCGCTATTAGCGTTTGCACAGATTCTAAAACAATGTATGCTTAACAAATTGTTTCCGATGGTCGGAAACTTTGACATAGCGCCCAGTTTGGGGACGGGAGCGCCTTTTTTCCCTTCTTAGGAGGAAGAAATGCACCTGTACCCAAGGTGCGCGAGCAGCGCTCGCGCAATTCTGCTTGTCTCATCCGCCCTTATGGCGGTGAATTCGACGCTTCCGGCATCGGCACAGAGCAATGTTCGACCGCGTTTGACGGCCGCCCAATGCCAGCCGCTGACGGAATCCAACTACGCGCTTTGCTGCATCGCCAGCAACCGCGCAAGCATCCTCACGCGCGCACAAATCGCAATGTGCCCGCCAATCACAACGGCTCTCATCGCTTCCGTCCTTGCCAGCGACGGCGAGGGCGGCGGTTCCGGCGGCGGCAATGGGGGTTCCGGCGGCGGCAATGGGGGCTCCGGCGGCGGCAATGGTGGTTCCGGCGGCGGTGATGGCGGCGGTGATGGTGGCGGTGACTCCGGTGGTGGCGATGGCGGCGGGAGCGGTGGCTCCGGCGGCGGCGGAGGCTCGGGTGGCTCCGGCGGCAGTGGCGGATCCGGCGG
>NZ_RZSF01000364.1:0-6290 GCF_004023325.1 Mesorhizobium sp. M1A.F.Ca.ET.072.01.1.1
GATGCAGGCGGTGATGTCGGGCACCGCCACGCCCTTGGCCTTGGCGAGATTGGCGATGTTCTCGGCCGGCGACGCGTCGATGTCGATCAGGCTGTCCGGGTATCCCGGCCCGATGGCGATCTTGTCCATGTAGACGTCGGGCGCGAACAGCAAGCTACCCTTCTCCGCGATGGCGATGACGGCAAGCGCGTTGGGCAGGTTCTTGGCGCAGATCGTCGTGCCTTCGAGCGGATCGAGCGCGATGTCGACGGCCGGGCCTTTGCCGGTGCCGACCTCTTCGCCGATATAGAGCATCGGCGCCTCGTCGCGCTCGCCCTCGCCGATGACCACGGTACCCTTGATGGCCAACCGGTTGAGTTCCTGGCGCATCGCATCGACCGCGACCTGGTCGGCCGCCTTCTCATCGCCGCGACCGCGCAGCCTGGCAGCGGCGACCGCGGCCCTTTCGGTCACACGCACCACTTCCATGGTGAGGATACGATCGAGGCCGGCTACGATGTTTTGGGCCATGTTCATGGATGGGCATTCCTCGTTGAAACTGCGCTTTGCCTCCCGCCAGAAGCGCGCTTCTTCTGGCAAAGCTCCATGACAACGGCAAGACTTGCCATGTCAATTTTTGAAATGGAGCAATATCAATCGATTAAAGGTGAAATATGACTCGAACTATTCCGCCCGCTCGATACGGATCACCTGCGGCTTGTCGGTGAGATGGCCGTCCTTGGTGACCCCTTCGACCGCCTTGCGCACCGCCGCTTCCGTTGTCTCGTGGGTGACGAGGATGACTGTCTTTTGCTCTTCGGTTGCCGGCCCGGCGGCCTGCTGGACGATCGATTCCAGTGAAATATCGTTGTCGGCCATGCGCTTGGCGATCGCCGCGAAGACGCCGATGCGGTCGTGCACGGTGAGCCGGATGAAATAGCCGCCGGCATGGCTGCGCATCTGCGCTTTCCTGTAGGGCTTCAATTCCTTCGCCGGCCAGCCGAAGACCGGCCCGTGCTGGAAGCCCGGCCGGCTCTTGGCGATATCGGCAATGTCGCCGACCACAGCCGAGGCGGTGGCATTGCCGCCGGCGCCGGGGCCGGAGAGCAAAAGCTCGCCCAGGATGTCGGTCTCGATCGCCACGGCATTGGTGACGCCATGCACCTGCGCGATGACCGAGGCCGTCGGCACCATGGTCGGATGCACGCGCTGCTCGATGCCGCTGTCGGTGCGCTGCGCGACGCCGAGCAGCTTGATGCGATAGCCGAGCTCGGCTGCGGCGCGAATGTCGGCCTGGGTGATGTTGGAGATGCCCTCCATGTAAATGTCGTTGGCGGCGATCTTCGTGCCGAACGCAAGGCTGGTCAGGATCGACAGCTTGTGCGCCGTGTCATGGCCTTCGATGTCGAAGGTCGGGTCGGCTTCGGCATAGCCGAGGCGCTGCGCGTCCTTGAGGCAGGCATCGAAAGAGATGCCTTCGGCCTCCATGCGGGTCAGAATGTAGTTGCAGGTGCCGTTGAGGATGCCGAAGACGCGGGTGACCTGGTTGCCGGCCATCGCCTCGCGCATCGTCTTGATGACCGGGATGCCGCCGGCCACCGCAGCCTCGTAGTTGAGCAGCACGCCCTTCTTCTCGGCGATCTCGGCGAGTTGCACGCCGTGCTTGGCCAACAGCGCCTTGTTGGCCGTCACGACATGGCGGCCGGCCTCGAGCGCCGCCTTCACCGATGCACGCGCTGGCCCTTCGTCGCCGCCGATCAGCTCGACGAAGACATCAATGTCGGCCTTCTCGGCCATCTTCGCGGCATCGTCGAACCATTTGGTGTCGCCCAGATCGACACCGCGGTCGCGCTTCGGATCGCGCGCCGAAACCGCTGTGACGACAATGTCGCGACCGCACTGGCGGGTGAGCTCGGCGGCCTTGTCGTTGAGCACGCGCGCCACCGAGGCTCCCACCGTGCCAAGGCCGGCAATTCCAACACGCAACGCTTCAGCCATGTCCGGCGACGCCCCTCAAAGATTGGTCGGTGTGGTGTGCGGTAAATTCAGCGGCGCGCGGTCAGCGGCACAACATTGTTGGGCTGCTTGGCGGTCGAGGCCAGGAAGCGCTTGATGTTGCGCGCCGCCTGGCGGATCCGGTGCTCGTTCTCGACCAGCGCCACACGAACGAAATCGTCGCCGTGCTCACCGAAGCCGATGCCCGGCGCCACCGCCACGTCGGCGTGCTCGATGAGCAGCTTGGAGAATTCGAGCGAGCCGAGCTGGCTGAACTGTTCCGGAATCGGCGCCCAGGCGAACATCGAGGCCGCCGGCGCCGGAATGGTCCAGCCGGCACGGCCGAAGGAATCGACCATCACATCGCGCCGCTTGTGATAGACCTCGCGCACCTCGGCGATGTCGGCACCGTCGCCGTTGAGCGCATGCGCCGCCGCCACCTGGATCGGCGTGAAGGCGCCGTAGTCGAGATAGGATTTGACGCGCGTCAGCGCCGCGATCAGCCGCTCGTTGCCGACCGCGAAGCCCATGCGCCAGCCGGGCATGGAAAAAGTCTTCGACATCGAGGTGAACTCGACGCAGACATCCATCGCGCCTGGAACCTGGAGCACCGAAGGCGGCGGATTGCCATCGAAATAGATCTCGGAATAGGCAAGGTCCGACAGGATGATGATGTCGTTCTTCTTCGCGAAGGCGACCACGTCCTTGTAGAAATCGAGCGAGGCGACAAGCGCCGTCGGGTTCGACGGATAGTTGAGGATCAGCGCCAGCGGCCTTGGGATCGAGTGGCGGATGCCGCGCTCGACCGCCGGGATGAAGCCGTCATCCGGTTCCACCTGCAGCGAGCGGATGACGCCGCCCGACATGATGAAGCCGAAGGCGTGAATCGGGTAGGTCGGATTGGGGCACAGGATGACGTCGCCGGGCGCGGTGATCGCCTGCGCCATGTTGGCAAAGCCCTCCTTCGAGCCGAGCGTCGCCACCACTTGCGTGTCGGGATTGAGCTTCACGCCGAAGCGGCGGGCATAGTAGTTCGCCTGGGCCCGGCGCAGGCCCGGAATGCCGCGCGAGGACGAATAGCGATGCGTGCGCGGATCGCGCACCACTTCGCATAATTTGTCGACGATGGCCTTCGGCGTCGGCAGGTCCGGATTGCCCATGCCCAGGTCGATGATGTCGGCACCGCGCGAGCGGGCGCTGGCCTTCAGCCGATTGACCTGCTCGAACACGTAAGGCGGAAGCCGGCGGACCTTATGAAATTCTTCCATTGGAGTTCCAGACGAGCAAAGGGGGCGCTTTTCGGCGCGCGATATAGACCTAATTGCAGTTAGGGTCGAGGGCGGGATCGCATTTGCCTTCGATCTGCTTCAGCGCGTCGTCGCCATGCGTCCTGGCGAGCGTGTTCAGCGCCGCTGTATTGGCGGCTGGCTTCGCGCGGCCGCCCTTGGCAAGCTGCGCCTGCTGCTCGGCCTTGAGCTGGGCAAGCTTGGCGGCAGTCTCTTCCTTCGTGAGCTGCTTGGCCGCTACCGGCGGCGGAATGTTGAGGTTCGGATAGGAGCCGGTGTCCTTCGGCCCCTCGGTCACCGCGGTCGGCCTCGCATTGCTGGCGTTGCTGCTGGTCTCGCAGCCGCCCGCGAGCAACGGCGTGCACAGCACCGCGGCTGCGGCGGCGATGCGGCAAATCGAACCGGCGCCGAGAAAATAAGTCCCGCCAACATCAATCGTCATATTGTTTTCCTGGCAGCCGGGTTAGAGCGTGTTGGACCCGGTCAGATGTCCCATGGTAATATGTCAAGAAAACGCTCCGGGAGGAACCCCGCGAACCATGTCCAAAGCGCCCGATTCGGACAAAGCGGAAAATGGCGGACCTTCGACCGTCGAGCAATATCTGGTGAAAGATCCCGAACGCTTCGCGTTGAACATGGCGCGCATGATCGAGCAGGCCGGCAAGGCGGCCTCCGCCTGGGCCGAGCCGCGCGAAAAGGGTGAGGTGCGCGACCACGTCGCCGAACCCGTGGTCGACATGGTCAAGACCTTCTCCAAGCTCTCGGAGTACTGGCTGGCCGACCCGCAGCGCGCGCTTGAAGCGCAGACGCGTCTGTTCGCCGGCTACATGACGGTCTGGGCGAACGCCATTCAGAAGGTCAGCCCGAGCCCGAACGCCGAAGCCCCCGAGGACGCGGTCAAGCCCGAGCGCGGCGACAAGCGCTTCCAGGATCCGGAATGGGGCCGCAATGCCTTCTTCGACTTCCTGAAACAGGCCTATCTCGTCACCTCGCGCTGGGCCTCCGATCTCGTCGATCATGCCGAGGGCCTGGACGAGCACACCCGCCACAAGGCGAGCTTCTACGTCAAGCAGGTTTCCAACGCTATCGCGCCGTCGAATTTCATTCTGACCAATCCCGAGCTGTTCCGCGAGACCGTCGCCTCCAACGGCGAGAATTTGGTGCGCGGCATGAAGATGCTGGCCGAGGACATCGCCGCCGGCAGGGGCGACCTGAAGCTGCGCCAGGCGGACTACGCGCCGTTCGAGATCGGCAAGAACATCGCCACGACACCCGGCAAGGTCATCGGCCGCAGCGATGTCGCCGAGATCATCCAATACGATCCGACGACGGAGACGGTGCTGAAGCGCCCCCTGCTCATTTGCCCGCCCTGGATCAATAAATACTATATCCTCGACCTCAACCCGCAGAAATCCTTCATCCGCTGGGCGATCGAGCAGGGCCACACCGTCTTCGTCATCTCCTGGATCAACCCGGACGAGCGCCACGGCGCCAAAGGCTGGGAGGCCTATATCCGCGAGGGCCTGCAATATGGCCTCGACATGGTCGAGAAGGCGACCGGCGAGAAGGAGGTCAACGCTATCGGCTATTGCGTCGGCGGCACGCTATTGGCCGCGGCGCTCGCGCTGCTGGCACAGGAAGGCGACCACCGCATCAGGTCGGCGACCTTCTTCACCACCCAGGTCGACTTCACCTATGCCGGCGATCTCAAGGTCTTCGTCGACGAGGACCAGGTTGCCGCGGTCGAGCGCTCGATGAGCGAAAAGGGCTATCTCGACGGCACCAAGATGGCGACCGCCTTCAACATGCTGCGCTCGGGCGACCTGATCTGGCCTTATGTCATCAACAACTATATGCGCGGCAAGGACCCCCTGCCCTTCGACCTGCTCTACTGGAACGCCGATTCGACCCGCATGGCGGCGGCCAACCATTCCTTCTATCTGCGCAATTGCTATCTCGAGAACAATCTCTCCCGCGGCACGATGGAGCTTGCCGGCCGCACCGTCTCGCTGGCCGACATAACGATCCCTGTCTACAACCTCGCCACGAAGGAAGACCACATCGCGCCGGCGCTTTCGGTGTTCCTCGGCTCGCGCTATTTCGGTGGCGACGTCGAATATGTCATGGCGGGCTCCGGCCATATCGCCGGCGTCGTCAATCCGCCGGTGGCGCACAAGTACCAGTACTGGACCGGCGGCAAGCCGGTGGGGGATTTCAGCACCTGGTTCGCCGGCGCGCACGAGCATGCCGGCTCATGGTGGACGCACTGGCAGCACTGGATCGAAAGCCAGGACAACATCCATGTGCCCGCCCGCAAACCGGGCAAGCGTATGAAAACCTTGGGGGACGCGCCGGGCACCTATGTCAAGGTGCGTGTGTAACCGGCTGTAATGTCTGGTGAGTTGACGGGCCGCCAAAACAGGGCGAAATGGTGATGTTAATCGTTTTCGTAGCCTCAGCTCGCCTGCAGACACACAATAAATCCGAGGCTTTGCAGATCGATACAGATCCCGTTTCCGGTTCGGGAACAGGAGGTCGCCGCCAGAGGCACTGGAGTGCTGCGGCGACGATGTACGGACCGGATGCCGAGGGGGAATTTTATTTTGAAATCAGTGGCTTGGCGCCTTGCACGAAGGGAAAGCCGCAGCATCGTGGCAGCGCTTTTATCCGTGCTTCTGGCCTCCTGCACCTCGACCGGCGACCCGACGATGTCGGTCGTCACGCCCGCCTACAATTCAACCGCCACAGAGATGAGCGCGGCTTCCAGCGCCCAGTCCGCGGCGTCGGCCGATTCGACCTCGCCGGCGGCGTCGACCTCCCCGGCATCCCCAGAGGCGGCATCGACCGTGATGGGCGAAGACGACAAACCGTTGCCTGAAAAAGTTGCCTATGTGCCGGAAACCCGGCCCGGAGCAGCCTTCCCCGCGGTAGCGGTTCCTGCTGACGCCGGCTCGATCGCCGGCAACACGCCGCAACCGCTGGTACCGCCGCCGCAGACGGCAGAGGAGACGAAAGCGGCCGCCACCACGG
>NZ_RZSF01000365.1:0-6154 GCF_004023325.1 Mesorhizobium sp. M1A.F.Ca.ET.072.01.1.1
CCGCCGCCTCGGACCTGACCGGGCTCGAGGCGGCCGGTGAGATCGCGGCGCTCGGTGACGAGATATCGCGCTGGCGCACCGGCGACCGGGTCTGCGCGCTGACGCCGGGCGGCGGCTATGCCGAATATGTCAAGGTCCACGCCGGCAGCGTGCTGCCGATCCCGGCGGGCTTTACCTATTCCGAGGCCGCGGCCGTGCCGGAGAACTACTTCACCGTCTGGCACAACGTGTTCGAGCGCGGCGGGCTGAAGAAAGGCGAGACGGTGCTTGTCCATGGCGGCTCGTCCGGCATCGGCACGACGGCCATACAGCTCGCCTCGGCATTTGGTGCCTATGTCATCACCACCGCCGGCAGCAAGGAGAAGTGCGAGGCCTGTCTTAGGCTCGGCGCCGACCGGGCGATCAATTATCGCCAGCAGGACTTCGTTGCCGAGGTCAAGGACGCAACCGGCGGCCGGGGCGCCGACGTCATCCTCGACATGGTGGGCGGCGACTATGTGGCGCGCAACTACGATGCGGCGGCGGTCGAAGGACGCATCGTCCAGATCGCCGTACAGGCCGGTGCGGTCGCCAGCACCGACTTCGCAAAGCTCATGGTCAAACGCCTTGTCCATACCGGCTCGACGCTTCGGCCGCGCACTGTCGAATTCAAGGCAGCCATCGCGGCGGCGCTCGAGGCTCAGGTCTGGCCGCTGCTCGGCACCCGCAAGGTCGCTCCGGTCATGGACATGATCTTCCCGCTGACGGAGGCCTGGCGGGCGCATGAGCGGATGGAGGAGGGCGAGCATATCGGCAAGATCGTCCTCGACGTCGGCTAGGATGCGCCCGATATAGGTGAGGCCGGCCTGCAAGCAATTTGTGTCCTGCGCTTCCGCTGCTCACGTACTTTAAGTACGTTCCGCTCCGGTTTGCGGACCAACCGTTTTGGGCTTGGCCTGACCTGAATCCTCGACGCATCCTGGGCGCTCGGATCCCTGGCGAGAGACTGAACAAAGGCCTAATGCTGCAATGCACAAAATGCATTGCCGCCATGCAAAAGAGTCCGTTCAATTCGTAGGCAAGGGTGCCTATTTACGCGGCATCGAACAACTGATCCCATGAATGGAGGACTGAAATGAACCCGATCCGCGCTTTCCGCAACTGGCGCCTCTACAATGAGACCGTGCGTGAGCTGAACAAGCTGAACGCCCGCCAGCTGAACGACCTCGGCATCAACCGCGCCGATATCGAGCGTATCGCCCGCCAGGCTCTTTGATTTGAAGCGCGACCGGCCGCAAGGCCGGGCCGCAGTCTCGAAGCCAGAGCCGTCGCAGACGCTTGCTCGTCTCCGGTTCCGAACCCGCTGGACTCCGTCCAGCGGGTTTTGTCTTTTTGGGTCCCGGCTGCTCCCTTCCCAAAAACATTGCGAAATCGTGACGGAGCGTTTATACAGGCCGCGAATTTCCCATTTTGGTGGCTCTAAAACCACCGCCCGCGCGGGAACGCGGGCGAACGAGAAGGATTTTTGATATGGCCAATACGCTGCTGATGCCCAAGGCCACCGCCGTCTGGCTGGTCGACAACACCGCGCTCTCCTTCGAGCAGATCGCGCAGTTCTGCGGGCTGCATCCGCTGGAGGTCAAGGCGATCGCGGACGGCGAGTCGGCGCAGGGCATCAAGGGCATGGACCCGATCATGACCGGCCAGCTCACCCGCGACGAGATCGCGCGCGGCGAGAAGGATCCGAACCGTCGGCTGAAACTCTCGGACCCCAAGGTGCGGGTGCCGGAATCGAAGCGCAAGGGCCCGCGCTACACGCCGCTGTCGAAGCGCCAGGACCGGCCGAACGCCATCCTCTGGCTGGTACGCAATCATCCCGAGCTCAAGGACGCGCAGATCGCGCGGCTGGTCGGCACGACCAAGTCGACGATCGAGCAGATTCGGGAGCGCCGGCATTGGAACTCGGCCAATCTGCAGCCGATGGATCCGGTGACGCTGGGCCTGACCTCGCAGATCGACCTCGACATGGAAGTCAACCGCGCCTCGCGAGGCCGCGAGCAGGCACAGCCGGTCGCCGGCGACACGCTGCTGCCGGCGGCGCTGACCGAAAGGCTGACGCCGGCTCCGGAGAAGCCGAAGGACGAGGATCAGGAGCTCGACGCCAATGCCGTGTTCGCCAAGCTTTCGGCGCTGAAGTCGAAGGACAAGAAAGAAGACGGGGAAGAGGAGTAAGGTCTCCCAGCCCGACAAAAAAGCCCGCTTCGCGCGGGCTTCAGACTGCTGACGAACCCCGTCGATTTTCGGCGGGGTTTTGTTTTGCAGATTGATTGCGCTTGGGAAATTGGTGGCGGGAGCGGATGTCAGGAGGCCGCCGACGCAGATTTGGCCTCAGGCGAGGACCGGTTTGGGCTTTGGCCAGAGGCTGATTGCGATCTTTTTCATGTTCTGGGCGGCGGCTGCGATCAGGCACTGGCAGGCGACGCGGGTTCGCCCTCGGAAGCGGGCGTAGCGATGGCCGAACAGCTGCTTGGCATCGGCGAAGGATCGCTCGACCGTCTCCTTGCGACGCCGGTAGATGGCCTTGCCCCAAGCCGTGAGCCGGTTGGCATCGACGCGCTCGCGTTGATCCTGCCAGACATGGCGTGTGATGGTGCGCTCGGCCTTGGCGTTTGAGGTGCAGGAGGCCAGCAGCGGACAGTCGCGGCAGATGGCCGGATCGCTTCTGTAATGACGATAGCCGCCGCGATCGGTGCTGGCGTAGGTGAGCAACTGGCCCTGCGGACAACGATAGCCGTCCCGATCCGGTTCATGGACGAAGGCGCTCTTCCTCATCTTGCCGGGCCTTGGCGGGGTCGGGTTGCGATAGCCGATGACGCCCCGGATGTTCCTGTCCTCCAGCCCCTTGGCGATGCCTGGCGTGGCATAGCCGGCATCCAGCCCCGCCGCCGCCACAACGAAGCCGAAGCGCTCCACCTGGCGGTCGAGCCGGCCAAGATAGACGATCGAGTCATGCATGTTGGCCGGCGTGGCGAAGGTGTCGGTGATGATGCCGCAACGACCGTCCACCGTGCGGTGATCGAGATAGAAGAAGCCCTTCGGCTTGCCCTCGCGCACCATGTAGCCGGCCTCCGGATCGGCGCGCGATACCTTGGTCTGCTTGACCGGCGGCTTGCGCTCCTTCTGCTTCAGCGGCTTTTGGCCGTGCAGCGCCCGTTCCGTCTCGATGGCGCGGTCGAGCTCGCCCCAGTAGTCGGCACGCGACTTGGCGACCATGGCCAGGTCGTATTTGCCCTTGTTGGCGTTGGCCTTCAGGTGCGTGCTGTCGGTATACAGCACCGTCCCATCCACCAGCCCCGCAAGGATCGCCTGCTCCACGATGCGGTCGAAGATCGCCTGCGCGATCGCCTCGTCCTGGTAGCGCCGCCGACGGTTCTGCGACAGCGTCGAGGCGTCGAACACCTTGTCGGTCAGCTTCAGCCGCAGGAACCCAGCGGTAGGCGACATTGACCTCGATCTCGCGCACCAATTGCCGCTCCGAGCGCACCCCGAACAGGTAGCCGATGAACAGCGCCTTGAATATCAAGGTCGGGTCCAGCGGCGGGCGGCCATTGTCGGCGCAGTACAATGGCGCCGTCAGATCGTGGATGAACGAGAAGTCGATCGATCGATCGATCTTGCGCAACAGATGATCGGCCGGAACCAGCTGATCCAACGTCACCATCTCAAGCGCGGTCTGTTCAGGAGCGGGTCGCTTCAACATGACCCAGTGAATCAAAAACCCCCGGCAAACGCCAGGGGTTTGTCAGCAATCTGAAGCCCGCTTCGCGCGGGCTTTTTTGTCGGCGGTGCCTGGGGAGGTCAGGTCCGCGCCGCTCGGTCGGCCGCCATGCCGTAATCCTCGCTGCGTTCCACGGCGCGATAGAAGTCGGCGAGCTGCTTGCCGCGCTCCGGCTTGTAGATACGCCCGGCAATCACCACCGAAGCGATGCGGTCGATGCGGAAGGCGCGAAAATCGTCGCGCATCTCGCACCAGGCCACCAGGGTCCAGACCTTGCCCCAGAACCAGAGGCCCAGCGGCCGAATGTCGCGCGCCGTGCCGCGCCCGGCTTCGTCCGAGTAGTCGATGGTGAGCACCTGTCGCTTCTCGATGGCGCGCTCGATGAGGTCGATCGCCTCGCGCGCGGCATCGCTCACCACCCACATCGGCGTGTGGATCTCGGTGCGGGCGATGCGGTCCTTTTCCGTGTCGGGCAGCACCGCACCGATCTTGACCAGCGCCTCGTCGGCGGCCCTTGCCATCGCCGCGCCGCCAAAGGCGCGCACCATGCGGGCGCCGGCAACCAGCGCCACGATCTCGTCACGCGTGAACATCAGCGGCGGAAGGTCGAAACCCTCCCTCATCATGTAGCCGACACCCGCCTCGCCGTCGATCGGCACCCCGGTCGACTGCAAGTCGGCTATATCGCGGTAGATGGTCCGCTCGGACACCTCGAGCCACGTCCCGAGCTTCTGCGCGGTGACCAGTCTGCCTCCGCGCAGATGCTGCACGATCTGGAAAAGCCTGTCGGCGCGGCGCATCGTTTGACCCCTTGGCTTCGGTTCTACGCATGCCGCGGTCCCAAAACCGGTTCCCGCAGGTTCGAGGCTGCTTCAATAACGCAAGCCTCCTGACAACATAGTGTCAGGAGGCTGCAGCCACTCCACCACCGGACAACGGCGTCTTTCCTGAAACCCAGCGTTTCAACCGACATTACATCTGGGCGCGGCATGGCCGCTATCCAAGTCATGCGCCGAAAAATTTCAGTTCTCACGCACGCGGCCGTTATAAAGGTCCGGCCAACCGATGTCCTTGCGAATGTCCGCCGGCAAAGTGTTCAGGAAACGCTGGGTCCGGATCTCGTTCCGCACGGTGCGGATCTTGCCGACATAGTGCTGCACGCTACGCAGGATGGTAAAACCGTTCATGACCGAGCTCCTCTTTTTGACAAGAGGAGTATCTCACACCCCTGCTGACAGCAGTCTGTCAGCAGGGGTGTGAGGTAGCCGAAGCCGGCGCCAGAACGATCAGCGCGGTCCCAGGGCGCCCCTTTGTTTGTCAGGAGCGATGCGGTGGCGAAAGCGCCAAGAACCGCTTTGACAGCCGCCGAAGATGCTGGTCAAAGGCGGCATGACGAAACTGCTCGCCCTTGTCATCATCGGCATCATGCTCATCCAAATCATCAAGCCGCTCGGCTGGCCGGGGCTGAAGCGCCGCAGCGATTTCTGGAAGCTGGCGCTGCTTGCAATGGCCGCAATCTCGCTGGCGGCCGTGCTTGGTCATTGGGCTTGAGGCACGTCGATATCAGGTGGGGACGGCCTGCGAAGGGCGGCGCTTCCGGCGAACGAGGCCAGTCACTCGCAGCAGTCTGAGCGGTCCCTGCCTTGACCTGGTATTCGTCGTGGAGCCGCACCCCAGTCGGTCAAGCCGTGAAAGAGGCCGGTCTCGTTGCGGCCCTTCGGCGTCAGGTCGAGCTAGTGACAGGCGCCGATCAGCCATCGCCGCCGCGGGCGCGCGAGATGAAGGTGAGGAAGATGTCGCCGGTTTCGTCGCGCTGCATGGCCATCTCAAGTCCTTTCCTGGCACGGACGTTCGACATCGGCGCGACCCGACAGGGCCGTCGCTGTTTCCATGCCCAGCCAAGAGTGCGGCCGGCAGAAACAAAACCCGGGCCTTGGCCTGGCCGGGCCTTGGACCGGGTTTCAGCGCTTTAGGGAAAGCTCAAAGCGCGTCGACGCGCTTCAAGCCGTTGTTGATGCATGTCGTTGCCCCAGAACCGCTGCACACTTCTGGCGACATGCATTGCTATCAGGCGGCCTTTTCCAGCGCCGGCTGCCATTGTCCGAGCGCCGCCAGATGATTCATGTGGGCACGATGGATGAAGGCAGCCTGGCCGGCGGCGACGTTCGACGCCTTGCCGCTCCAGGCCTTCTGCGCGGCCGCCTGCAGGGCGCGGCCGTAGGAGAAGGAGAGCTTCCACGGATGCGGGCCGATGACATTGATGGCGTTAAGGTTGGCCGTCGCTTCCTCGTCGTCCTGGCCGCCCGACAGGAAGGCAATGCCGGGCACCGCCACAGGCACGGCTTCGCGAAACAGCTTGATCGTCTTCTGGGCGACCGCTTCGGGACTGTCCTTCTT
>NZ_RZSF01000366.1:0-6148 GCF_004023325.1 Mesorhizobium sp. M1A.F.Ca.ET.072.01.1.1
CTTCGGACCCTTGCCCATGCGGTCAGGCTCGACGTCGAAGGTGACCTTCTGGCCATCGACGAGCGTGCGCAGGCCGGAGGCCTCGATCGCGGAGATGTGGACGAACACGTCCTTGGCGCCGCCGTCAGGCGTGATGAAGCCGAAGCCTTTGGTGGCGTTGAAGAACTTTACGGTGCCGGTCTGGGCCATGGGGGAAACTCCTTCACCCGTATCAGTCTCGTGGGCTCGCCCGCTTCCTTGGGCTGATCCCGGTGTTGCTTCGGCAGTCATGCATTCGCGCATGGTCAAAGCCCCCGCCGAAAAACGGGGCCGTCAGAGATTCACACTATCGGGGAAAGGTCGTCCAAAACGTGCCGCTCTCCGGGTCGCAAATGCCCGAACACCAAATTTATTACACGGAAATGTGATGGTTGCAAGACAGCACCGCGGGCCGCCCTCGGCGCGCCCAACGCGAGGCCATCGATAGACCCGGCGCCATGACCGGTCATCGGCCAGTGAAAAGCCGGGCATGGGCCAGTGCGAAAAGCCGACCGGCGATAAATTTCGCCCCGGGCAAAGCACAAGCCGGGGTTGCGTTCGATCCCAAAATGGCGAGGAATTGCGCGAGCTGGCGCGATCGCGCCTGAGCCAGATAGGAGAGGGACCTATGCGATTTCTTGCGGCAATCGTTTCGCGGCAGGGCCTTGTCGCCCTGCTACTGTCGGCATTGCTGGCGGCCTGTACCGTGGTCGTCGACGAAGGACCGCGTCCGCGTCCGCCGAGGCCGCATCCGCAGCTCTGCACGATGCAATACGAACCAGTGTGCGCAAGACGCGGCGGCGACCGCCAGACCTTCGCCAATGCCTGCCTGGCGGAGCGGGCAGGGTATCGTATCGTGCGTGACGGGCCTTGCCGGGATGGCGGCGGTGGCGGCGAGCAAACCTTCTGCACCCGCGAATACGCGCCGGTCTGCGCCAGACGCTACGGCGAGGTGCGCACTTTCCCGAATGCGTGCGAGGCTCGCGCGGCGGACTATCGCATCATCGGCGACGGGCCTTGCTAGCGGTATTGCGGGCAAGTCGTCAGAGCGCTGCCCACACACTTGCATCTGCCGCCCGCTTGGCTTAGGTCCGGCGGGCGGACAAATACGGCAGGTTTCCCATTAACAGAGATCAGAGAAGAGCGGCAAACGCGGGCGGCAAGCCAGGATCGGCGAGCCCCCTCGATCCCTATGTGCAACGGGCGCTGCAGCTGCATCAGGCAGGACGCCGGCAGGAGGCGGAGTCGCTTTACCGGCAGGTGCTGGGGCAGCAGCCTAATCATGCCGCCGCGCTGCATTTCCTCGGGCTCCTCCTGCACCAGACAGGTCGTAGCGAGGAAGGGCTGGACCTCATCGAGCAGTCGGTCACGCTGCAGCCCCAAAATGCCGATTTCCTCAACAACATGGGCACGGTGATGCGCGACCTCGGCCGCGTTGCCGCCGCCGTCGATTTCTTCCGCGGCGCGGTGGACATCCGCCCGGACCAACTCGCGGCGCGCGACAATCTCGGCTCGTCGCTGAAGCAGCTCGGCCAGTTCGAGGGCGCTGAGGAGATCTATCGCGGCACGATCGGCCGCAACCCGTTCCATGTCCGCGCCCGCATCGGCCTTGCCGAAACGCTGCAGGAAGCCGGGCGGCTCGACGAGGCGATCGCGCTCTTCCGCGAGTCGCTGTCGATCCGGCCCAAGGATGCCGAGCTGCTCTACGGGCTGGGCGTCGCCCTGATGGAGAAGGGCAAGCTCGCCGAGGCCGCCGATCTTGCCCGCCAGGCGGTGGCGATCGCTCCGGCGATGGCGAAAGCCTGGCTTCTGCTGACCCAGGTCAAGCGCCAGACCGAGCGCGACGCCGAGCTTGCCGGCATGGAGGCCGAGCACGCCAAGGCGCCGCAGGACAGCCTTGCGCGCATGCAGCTTTCCTTCGGCCTCGGCAAGGCCAATGACGATCTGAAGGATTATGGCCGCGCCTTCGACTATTTCGCCGAGGGCAATGCGATCCGCCGGAAGGGCATCGATTACGACCCGGTGAGAACGCGCGACGAGTTCGAAGCGATGAAGTCGGCCTTCGACAAGGACTTCTTCGAAAAGCACAGGCCGAGCGACATTTCCGACGACACGCCGATCTTCGTCGTCGGCATGCCGCGTTCCGGCACGACGCTGGTCGAGCAGATCATCGCCAGCCATCCGCAGGTCTTTGGCGCGGGCGAGCTCAGCATCCTGAAGTCGGTCGTCGGCAAGCAGTTTCCGATGAGCATGCCGGGCGGTTTTCCCTCAGGGATAGCCGACATGCCGGACAAGGCCTTTGCCGAGGCCGGGCAGGCCTATATCGACATGCTGCATGCCCGGTATCCGGGCTTCCGCCATGTCACCGACAAGATGCCGGGCAACTTCCTGCTGGTCGGCTTCCTGCACATGATGCTGCCGAAGGCGAAGATCGTGCATTGCGCGCGCGACGCCGCGGCCACGTGCCTGTCGATCTTCAAAGTGCATTTCCGCGGCGACAGCCATCGTTACGGCTACGATCTCGGCGAGCTCGCCGATTTCCATAACCTCTACACCGATATCATGGCGCATTGGCACAAAGTTCTGCCCGGCGTCGTCCACGACGTCCGCTACGAGGATTTCGTCGCCGATCAGGAAGGCCAGACGCGGGCGCTGATGGCGCATCTCAGCCTGCCTTGGGACGACAAGGTGCTGGCGTTCCACGAGACCGACCGGCCGGTGCGCACGGCGTCGGCCGCGCAGGTGCGCCAGCCGATGTATCAGGGCTCGGTCGACCTGTGGAAGCGCTATGGGGAGCGGCTGAAGCCGCTGCTCGTCAAGCTCCAGAACGGATAGGGCTGGGTTGGACTGGTAGGCCGCTTGCTCTCAGCCATCGCAGGCCTGTGAGATTAGCCGCTGCCTCGCAACCTCGGCATTCCAGGGCGAAGCAGGAGCTCCGCTCCAGCTCCGCCCGTGGATGAGGACCGAATCGGCTGTGCTCAAACCTCGATAAATGGCTGGAAGCCGCCGAAGATCATGCGCTTGCCGTCGAAGGGCATTGTCGACCAGTCCATCTTGAGACGTTCGTCGGCCATCACTTTCGCCATGACCGCGTCGCGGCTCTGCCTGGATTCGTAAACGACCCAGGCAAAGATGACGACTTCGTCATCCTTCGCCTGCACGGCGCGCGGGAACGAGGTCAGTTCGCCATAGGGCACGTCGTCGCCGATGCATTCGACATACGCGAGCGCGCCGTGCTCCTTCCAGACGGCGCCGGCATTGGCAGCCATTTTCTTGTAGTCATCGAGATTTGCCTTCGGCACTGCAAGCACGAAACCATCGACATAGGACATGGGTAATCTCCTTCGCTGAAAAAGAGCGCCGGGCCGGCGGGGATACGACCCGGCGCGGGTGAGCGCGTCAGCCCTGGGATTGGCGGGCGACGCTTGCTCGCTGGGAAACCTATTTTACCGGCGCGTTCATCGCCCAGGCGACGCCGAAGGGATCCTTCACCTGGCCCCAGCGGTCGCCCCAGAACATTACCTGGAGGGGCGTGACGACTTCGCAGCCGGCGTCTACCGCGCGCTTCCACCAGGCATCGACGTCGTCACTACCGAGATGGAGCTGGAGCGTATAACCCTGCGCCGCCTGATGCGGATGGCCGTGCTCGGGATAGGCGTCGCCCAGCATGAGCGTCGAGCCGTTGACATAGAGATGGATATGCATTGTGCGGCCCTTGTCGTCCGGCGGATAGGCAAAGACTTCCTCGGCCCCGAAAGCCTTCTTGTAGAACTCGGCCGCCTTGATGGCGCCGTCGACCTGCAGATAGGGGGTCAATCCGCCAAGAACTTTGGCGCGGGGCGGGTTCTGGTCGGTCATTTCACGTGTTCCTCTTCACGGGTTGATTGGGCGTTGCGATCAAAAGACGGACGAGGCGACAGCAATCCTACACGGGCAGCGGAATTTTTTTAGCGGGGCCGGGCCCGGACCGGCCGCGCAGCCGTCGCATGAACCCGTTGGTCACTTTCAAATGACGTCGGTCGAGAAGGTGGCTGTGCAGCGGCCGTTTCGCGTGTCGAGAATTTCCGGAAAACCGATGTCCTTGCGCAGGTCGGCCGGCAGCGAAAGCAGAATGCGCTCGCTGCGGTAGCGCGCGCGCGCCGCCGCATATTGGCTGGCGATGCGGCTGATGGATGACAAGATGGACATGATGCACTCTCCCTGGTTGATGCCGTCAGCATTGTGTCGGCATCCCAAGGACGAGGAATGCTGCGGCAATCCGACAGGTCACCGGAATTTTTCATGCGCGCCCGGAAAGCCGGCCCGTATAGGCCGGCCCCCCGTATATAGGCTGGCCTTGTCGTGGCTATCAGCGCTCCGTCGCGGCCACCGAGCGGAAGAACCCTTCCGGACTGTCGACTTCGGTCAGCCGCCGCTTCTCGATCAGCCAGAACCGGTTGCCGATCGCGCGGATGAAGGAGCGGTCGTGCGAGGCGAGCAGGCAGCTTGCCTGATGCTTCAGCAACTCGTCCTCAAGCGCTTCCTGGCCGTCAATGTCGAGGTGATTGGTCGGCTCGTCGAGGAGATAGAAATTGGGGTTGAGGAGCCGCAGCACCAGCAACATCAGCCTCGACCGCTGTCCGCCCGACAACGCGGCAATCCTTTGCTCCTGCATCTCGATGGCGACGCCGGCGCCGGCGAGAAGCGAGCGGGCGCGCTGCTCGCCGATCTCGAAGCGACGCGAGACCATCGCCAGCGGGGTGGCGTCGGCGCCGATGCCGGACAGCGCCTGGTCGCTGTGGCCGAGCACTGTCGACGGCGTCACCTTGATGTTTTGTTCCGACCCCGGTTCGGCGATGGCGGCGCGGATCATCGCAATGAAGCGCGATTTGCCGACACCGTTGCGGCCGAGCAGCACGATGCGGTCGCCTTGGCAGATATGGCGCTTGCCGGTCCTGAACAGCAGCGCGCCGTCGGGCGTTTCGACCGCCGCGTCGTCGAGCGTGATCAGCACCTTGGCGTGGGTGCCGCGGTTCGCCAATCGGATCGCGCCGGCCGAACGCTCGCGATGCGCTGCCACGGCTGCATCTTCCAGCCTTTCGGCCCGCTCCCTGAGCTGCTTGGTTTTGACCGTCAGCAGGTCGCTGCCGGAATTGATGCCGATGTTGTTGAGCTTGGCTGCCTGGCGGCGCAACTGCTGCGCGACCTTCATGTCGCGCTCGAACCGCCGGGCCGTCGAGGCGTCGACCTCGTCGAGCGCCCGCCGGGCGCGCGAATAGGGCAGCGAAAACACCGGCGATTCTTCCGGGCGCAGGAAGAGCGTGCGGTTGGTGGTGGCGTCGAGAAAGGCGCGGTCGTGGCTGGCGATGATCACCGGCACCTCGCGTGGCAGCGCGTTGAGCCAGGTTTCGAGCTGGCCGATCTTGGCGAGGTCGAGATGGTTGGTCGGTTCGTCGAGCAGAAGCACGTCCGGGTCGGTGACCCAGACGCGGGCGATCAGCGCCAGCCTTTGCCAGCCGCCGCTCAAGGCCCGCATCGGCCTGTCGCGCATGTCCTCGGGCACATCGAGCGAATCCAGCACCACGTCGACGCGCCAGAGCTCGCTGCCAAGCTGCTCCGGCGGCAAGGCATCGGCAACCACCTGATGGAAGCTACGGTCGAGCTGCGCGCCGGGGACGGATTGCTCGACATGGCCGACGCGCAAGCCGCGCGTCCGGGTGATGTCGCCGCTCGTGGCGGCCAGATCGCCCGCCAGGCATCTGAGCAGGGTGGTTTTGCCACGGCCGTTCGCCGCGACGATGCCCAGCCGGTCGCCGGCACCGATGATGAGGTCGAGGTTGGAGAAGAGCGGCGCACTCATGGTGACGCCGAGGGATTTGAGGCTGATCAGGGCCATGTCGATTTCTCTGGTCTTCCCGGAGCCCGGCTCAATGCACTTTGACGGTGCGCCGGTAGGCCATCAGGCCGAGATCAGCGGCACCACGAAGGGCAGACCAAAAATCGAAGCGGGGGAAAATTCCCGGACCGTCCTGGTCAGCCCTGCAAGCAAGCTCGCAGGGCACAGACAGGGCCGCGCTGACGGTGGTGATCGATAGACACGCAGCCCTCCTTTCCAGATGTTCGAGTTGGGGAAACTGGTACACCTGGGGAG
>NZ_RZSF01000367.1:0-6114 GCF_004023325.1 Mesorhizobium sp. M1A.F.Ca.ET.072.01.1.1
CCGCGAGGCCGGGCCGGCGAGCTCGAGCACCAGCTTGCGGCGGATCGCTTCCGGGAATTGCGTCCAGTCGTTGCCCGGGATCATGAAGGCGCCCGGCCCGCCGATCACGCAGTCGCTGTAGTAGCGGTCGAGATTGGCCACGTCGAAGGCGCCGCCGTACCCGCCCCTTGTCATCAGCGGCAGTCCGTTGATGGTGATGCCCTGCCTCACCACCTCGTCGCGCGTGATGTCGACCGGCGCGCCCTGGTTGTTGGGTCCGTCGCCCGAAACGTCGATGACGCGCTTGGTCCCCTGAAAGCCGCTTTCGGCGAAAAGGTCGCTGCCGAAGGCCAGCGCGCCGGAGATCGAAGTACGTCGCGCGCTGTCCGGCGGACGTGCGTTCATCTGCGCAACGACCCGTTCGGCGTCGGCGCGATTGGCAATCGCTGTCCACGGTACGACGACGCGCTGCCATCTGGTGCCGGCCCACTCGACATAGGTGACCGCGATCTTGCCGTGGACGCCGTCGGCGATGGCCTTGAGCACGTTGTCATCCGTCAGTGCCGCCGCATAGCCACGGCGCTGGATCTCGAGTTCGGCCGGCGACATGGAGAGCGAAACATCGACTGCGAGCACCAGCTCGACATCGACCGGCTCTATCGCACTCGATCGCGTGGGCGGGCCGAGGAGCAGCGCCAGCGCGGCGGCGCCGGAAAGCCAATGCCTTGTTCGGCCCAAAGCGGACATGACGCAACGGTAAGCGATAATCGCGCATGAACAAAGCAAAAAGGCCCGGCGTCGACCGGGCCTTCCACCAATCCGGACGAACGCGCGCTCGCTTAGCTGCGCGGCTTGAGATTCTCCGGGTCGTAAAGCGGCTTGTAGCCGACGCCGGCCACCTCGACCGGATAGGTCTCGCCGAAATACTCCACCTGCAGCTTGCGACCTTCCTGGCAGTAGGCCCAGGGCAGATAGGCGAGCGCGATGTTCTTGCCGATGGTCGGGCCGTAGGCGACCGACGTGGTGAAGGAGCGCCGGCCGAGCTCGTCGACCAGCGTCTCGCCGGTCGCGGGATCCTGCACCGGCATGATGCCGACCGGATAGCGCGCGACGCCCTTGGAATCGGTGTTCTCGGTCATCACCAGCGTGCAGAGCATAGCCGGCTGATGCTCGCGGGCGCGATATTCCAGGTGCTTGGCCTTGCCGCAGAAGTCGTTCTCCTTGACCTTCGGGCGGGCAAGATCTGCCTCGAGCAGATTGTATTCGGTCAAGAGGTCGGCGTTCTGCAGCCGCAGGCTCTTCTCCATGCGGCGCGTGTTGGCGTAGGTCTCGACGCCGAACGGCATGACACCGGTCGAGCGCAGCGCGTCCCAGACGGCGAGCCCGTCCTCGTAGCGCATATGCAGTTCCCAGCCCTGCTCGCCGACATAGGAGATGCGGAAGGCCGTGACGTCCTTGCCGCCAATCCTGATCGGCTTGATCGCCGCGAACGGGAAATTCTCCGGCGTCAGCCCGTTCGGGTCCTCGACCACCTTCTGCAGCGTCGTGCGCGCATTCGGTCCCCAGATGCCGATAGTGACGTATTTTTCGGTGACATCGGTGACATTGACATCGAAACCTTTGTCCTGCGCGGTGCGCTGCATGTAGCGGAAGTCGCGCGGCCCGGCGTCGGCGCCGTCGATGACGCGGCAGCGATCGGCCATGCGGATCACGGTCAAGTCGGCGCGCACCATGCCCTCCTCGTCGAGGAAGTGGGTGTAGATGCCCTTGCCAATATTGTTGTCGCCGCCGATCTTGGCCGCGCACAGCCATTCCAGCAGCGCGACATGGTCAGGGCCTTCGACGTCGTACATCGAGAAATGCGACAGGTTGACGATGCCGCAATCCTCGCTCATCGCCAGATGCTCGGCATTGGAGACGCGCCAGAAATGGCGGTTGTCCCACTCGTTCTCGCGCACCGGCACGCGGTTGGCGTATTTTTCCAGGAGATGCTCGTTGGCGGCATAGCCGTGGGCGCGCTCCCAGCCGCCCAGTTCCATGAAGTAGCCGCCGAGTTCCTTCTCGCGCTCCCAGAACGGCGAGCGGCGGATGTTGCGGCCCTTGGAGAACGGCTCGCGCGGATGCACCGCCGGATTGTAGACCTTCATCGCCGTCTCGGTGCAGCGATCCCAGATGAACTCTTCCTTCGTCTGGTGCGGGTAGAAGCGCGCATAGTCGATGGCATGATGGTCGATCGAGGTGCGGCCGTCGGTCATCCAGTCGGCGATCAGCTTGCCCATGCCCGGGCCGTCCTTGACCCAAATGGCGACGGCGTACCAGAGGCCCCTCACCTTCTGGCTTTCGCCCATGGACGGGCCGCCGTCGGTGGTGACCTGCAGCAGGCCGTTGAAGGAATGGCCTTCATTGTAACCGAGCTCGCCGAGGATCGGCGTCAGTTCCATGGCGCGCTCCAGCGGCGCCATGATCTGCTCCATGTCGAGGTCACGCTGCGAGGGCGAGAGCCGCGCCTGGTCTTTTTCCAGCAGGTCGCGCGGATGGCAAAGGCGCGGATTGGTCTCCTCGTAATAGCCCCATTCGATCTGCCCGCCCTCCGCGGTCTTGGGATCCCCGGTGTCGCGCATATAGGCCGAGTTGCCCTGGTCGCGCAGCAGCGGCCAGCCGATCTCCTTGCCGGTGCCGGCGAACTCGTTATACGGGCCGAAGAAGGTCAGCGGGTGGTCGATCGGCATGACCGGCAGGTCTTCGCCGACCAGTGCCGCGGTCAGCCGGCCCCAAATGCCGGTGCAGACGACCACATAATCGGCTTCGATCGTGCCGCGCTCGGTCGCGACGCCCTTGATGCGGCCGTGCTCGACGATCAGGTCCTTGGCCGAGGTGTTGGCAAAAGCCTGGAGTTTGCCGGAAGCGACACCCTGGTCGACGAGCTTGCCGGCCACCGTCTGCGAGCGCGGGATGACGAGACCGGCGTCGGGGTCCCACAACCCGCCCTGCACAAGATGCTCCTCGATCAGCGGGAACTTCTGCTTGATCTCGGCCGGCTCGATCAGGCGCGCGCGGGTGCCGAATGCCTTGGCGGAAGCAATCTTGCGCTTGATCTCGTCCATGCGGCCGTCGTCGCCGACGCGCGCGACTTCGAGGCCGCCGATGCGCGCGTAATGGCCCATCTTCTCGTAGAAATCGATGGAATAGAGCGTCGTCCAGCAGGAGAGAAAATCGTGGCTGGTCGTGTAGCAGAAGTCCGAGGCATGCGCGGTCGAGCCGATATCGGTTGGGATGCCGGACTTGTCGATGCCCACGATGTCGTCCCAGCCGCGCTCGATTAGGTGATGGGCGACCGACGCGCCGACAATACCGCCAAGACCGACGATGACGACCTTCGCCTTTTTCGGAAACTCTGCCATGCCCGCGACTCCAAAGTGCTAAAGCGGGCGCGCCGGCGCCCGTACGAATTGCGCCACAATATGCAGAGGACGCGGATTGAGCTACCGCCTGTTTGCGACACGTCGCGGATGCCGCGCGACCCGGCGCGCCAGCTCGGCTCGGGATGCGATTTCGCTCGGCGAAAGCCCAGATGTCCTCGGCCTGGAGGCCGACCTGGTAGCCGACGGTCTTAAAGCTTGACCACGAGCTGGCCGATCTCGGCCGCGGGCGAGCGCTCCGACCTCGATCTTGATCATGCCGGGGCGGCAAGCGTCCGGAAACGATAAAAGGCCGGACAAACGCCCGGCCTTGCCGACCATATTCAAGGAGTTCTTACTTGATCCTCGCGACGCCGCCGGAGATCTCGACCGTTTCCGAACCGGTCAGCGCTTCGAGATCACCATTGGGCAGGGTGACGAAGCAGCCATTCGGGCAGAACTCCACCGTCTCGCCGGCGGCCAGCGCCAGCTCGGTCTTGCCGCCGCCTTCGGTCACGATCAGGGTCCGCGTCTGGGCGTCCTTGTTGACCGCGCTGGCGGCAAAAGCCGAACCGCTAAGGGCCAGGAAAGCGACGGCGGCAACGACAGACTTCCACATTGCAATTCCGGTGTTTCCACACCGCCTCTGTTCAATTTCGCAAGGCATTCTCGCCCTTTGCGTGAGAGCTTATATGAGATGTAACGTGAACCGCAACTGAATGCCGCATTCATGCCACAATCGGCTTCGGCGGCCGCCAAAGCTAGTCGGGGTCGGGCTTGCGGCCTCTTCTCTTGGTTTTAGCCAGACGCGCCTGCTCGGCCGCGGCCTCCGCTTCCAGCCGCTCGCGTTCGGCGAATTCGGCCTCGATCTTGTCGTCGTCGATCGGCCATGGCTCATGCTTCTTGCTCTCGACCACGGCGCGGGGCGCCGACGGGATCTCGATGTGCTCGTCTTCGAAGATGTCGAAGATCGCGAATCGGATGTCGTTCTGGACGATGCTGCCGTTCAACACGTCGGCGACGAACACGCGGATCTCGAATTCCAGTGCAGCCGGGCCGAAATTGGCAAACAGCACGAAGGGCTCGGGGTTCTTGAGCACCATCGGATGGGCGCGGGCTATGCCGAGCAGGATGGCGTGGACGCGCTTGACGTCGCTGCCATAGGCGACGCCCACCTTGATGTCGACGCGGCCAAGCTTGTTGCGGTGCGTCCAGTTGCCGACCGCATTGTTGATGAGGTTCGAGTTCGGCAGGATCACCGACTGGCGCTGGAACGTCTCGATCTCGGTGGCGCGCACGCTTATCTTTCTGACCGTGCCGCTGATGTCGCCGGCGACGATCCAGTCCCCGACCTTGAACGGTCGCTCGGCAAGCAGGATCAGCCCGGAGACGAAGTTCGAGACGACGTTCTGCAAGCCGAAGCCGATACCCAGCGAAAGTGCGCCGGCGACCAGCGCCAGATTGGAAAGATCGATGCCCGCCGCCGATATGCCGACCAGCGCTGCAAGCGCGACGCCGGCATAGCCAACCGCCAGCCGGATCGAATTGCGCACGCCGGTGTCAACCTTGCCGCGCGCCATGACCGAGCCGTCGAGCCAGCCCTGAAACCAGCGCGTGAGAAAATAGCCGATGGCGAAGACGACGATGCCGGTGAGGATGCCGAGCACCGAGATGGTGACCGACCCGATGGTCACGCCCGTTGCGAGCTTAAAGGCCCAGGTTTCGATATCGCCGGGCTGGAAGCCCCACATCAAGAGGATCAGCGGCAGGAACACCAGCACGATCATCAGGTTGATGGCGATGCTGACCACCAGGCCGAGCTGGTCGAGCGCGGTGTCCTCATAGCTGGAATTGGCTGACAGCCAGCGCCCGACCGAAGTGTCGGCGAAGCCGCCCTCCTCGCCGATCGCCCGCGCCGAAAGAAAGCCGATATAGGCGGTGATCAGCGTGGTGCCGGTGACGACGACCTGAATAGAGACGAAAAGCGCAAGACCGATATAGCCGAGCAGTGCCGCGGCGATTGTGGAGACGCCGAGCCCGATGGCAATGAAGCGAAGCCAGGCCGGCCACGGGCGCCACGAGCCGTCCTTCGCCCTGAAAGGCTTCAGCACACCCATCAGGATCAGGATGACGCCCACGATGACGGTGGCAACGAAGCTCCTGGCGATCGTCAGCGAAAGCGGCGAGCCCATCTTCTCGTTGACGACGGACAGGAAGTAGTTGAAGCCGAGGACCACGGCCATGGCGGTGGCCAGCCGCACCAGCCAACGCGCCGGTCCGGTTGCGACTGGAATAAGCCGCCAGTTCGGCAGCCGCGGCTCAAGGGCGGCATTGGTCAGCCGGTTGACGCAGAACGCCACCGCGACGACCGAGAGCAGCGCGTTGAGGAATTCGCCGATGTCGCCGCGCAGGACGTTGTAATAGTTGAAGAAGAACACGGTCGAGGCGAGGAACGCGCCGAGCGCCACGGTCGGCAGCAGCGTCGACCAGAACGCCACCGAAAGCCGGCTCAGGTACGACGGCTCTTCCACCGAAGCATCGGCCTCGAAGATGCGGCCGAAGAGACGCCTGCCGCCGATCAGCAGCACGGCCGCCAGCGCCAGCGCCATCAGCGTCGCCGCAAGCATCGCCTGGAACTTGAACTTCAATGCGAAGGTGAGCCAGGACGCCACCGCCTTATAGAGGCCGGTGAACTGGTCGTGCGCGTCGGAAAAGGCCTGCGGGCTCAGCGCATCGC
>NZ_RZSF01000368.1:0-6085 GCF_004023325.1 Mesorhizobium sp. M1A.F.Ca.ET.072.01.1.1
CGCCTATGCCATCGCGCTGAACTCGCCGTCCGGCAACACCGGACCCGGTACCGGGACCCCGGCGCCGCAGGGCTACTACGCGACCACGGGCGGCAATAATTATTCGTTCGAGTTCAACTGGGGTTCCTCGGTCGTCTACCTGGCGAACATGTCGCCGTCGACAGCGTCGTCCCTGACGGCGGAACTTCTGTCCCTCTGATCGAAAAGCGGGAGCCGGCGATCCGCGCCGGCTCCCGCGGCAAGCATCGACGAACAAAGAGAGCATCCCGACATGCGCGATCTCGTCCCGGCGGGCACTGTGAATGCGGCCTGGAACGGGCTGCCCCAGACGCTGGCCGTGCGCGGCAGCGTGACCATGCCGCAGACGCCGAACGGCTCGCTGATCGTCGGCTACTTCAACCAGTCGCAGCGGAATAACGCCGGCAGGCTTTCTGTCACCTCCGGCGGCAGCGATCCGACATTCCTTCCGGTTCCGGCGCTGGCGCGGATGATCAGCGTCCTGACCCAGAACTGGCAGGCCAACAACCTGACCCTCACCAACATCAGCGTCAATGCCTCGACCCCGATCCTCGTCCAGGCCTATGGCCCCGGCATTCCCGGCATGCAGCCCGGCGTACTAACGATCGGCACGCCGGTCCAACTTGCGATGCGCCAGGCGGTTCAGGGAACGACGACACCGAACTGGATGCAGCTCGAATTCAGCTCCAGCACCAGCTTTCTGGAAGTCGTCGGCGTGGTCGGCGGCCCGCTCGACCGGTCCGGCAACAACGCCTATGTGATTGCGCTCAACGCTCCGGGCGGCGACACCGGCCCGCCGCCCTTGGCGCCTCCGCCGGCCGGCTTCTATGCCACTGCGGCCGGCAACAAATACACGTTGCCGTTCAACTGGGGCGCCGCGACGGTCTATGCGGTGAACCTGTCGCCGCAGACGGCAACGCCGGTGACGGCCCTGCTGCAATCATTGTAAAGTTGCTACGAGATTCTTCGCCGTGGGCCACAGTTCAAACGGAAGCCATGCCGCCTTCGAAATTCAACATACTGGGTCAATCCCTGACGGCGACTGACTGGGACGGCTCACCGACAACGCTTGCCGTGCGTGACGGCGTGTCGATGCCGCAGACTCCGAACGGGTCGATGATCTTGGCGTTCCAGAATGCGTCGCTGATGAACAATGCCGGCAAGCTGGCGCTGACCACCGGCAGCAGCCAGCCGCAGTTTTTACCGGCGCCGGCGCTGGTTTTGCAGCCGACGGTCCTGATCAAGAACTGGCAGGCCAACAATCTGAATCTCACCAATGTCAGCACCGCCGTCAAAACGCCGATCTGGATCGCGGCTTACGGGCCCGGCATCGGTGCAACGCCGGCGACTCTGACAGCCGGCCACCCTGTATCCGTTGCCGTCTATACAACGTTGCAGGCGGTGACCTCGCCGCAATATATGCAGTTGAGCTTCCAGGCGAATTCAGGCGGACTTTGCCTGTTCGCTTTCCTCGGCGGTCCCCAGGACGCCAACGGCAACAATGCCTACGCGATCGCGCTGAACTCGCAATATGGCGACACCGGCCCAGGTCACCCGATGCCGGCCCCGCCCGGCTATTATGCCACGGCCGGCGGCAACACCTATGGGTTCGAGTTCAATTGGGGAACGTCGGTGCTGTTCGTCGTCTATTTCGGCAGCGGCTCGGTTATGAGCCAGGTCCCAAAAGAGGTGACCGCCCTGCCCACAGTATCATTGCAAGCGCTGTGACATCGTGAAATGGTCATCGAGGTCGACCGAACTTACTTTGCCGGCAACAACCAGGGAAATCTCGACTTCCGCGGCAAGTCTTGCTGGTGCGGAAAACTCCCAAAAACTTTTTCGCTCTGCAAAAATGCAATATCAACAAACCAGCGTTATTCGAGACGGTGTTCAAGACAAGGCACCAGCGCACCGGTGATTTCAGAGGTCGGAGAGGTATGGACGTTGTAACCCTGGGCCATTTCGCCGGTTGCGTCGGCACCGCCTTCGACATCGAGCTTGGGGAGAGCTCGATGGCACTCACACTGGCGGAGGCGCGACCCTTGCCGGAAACCGGCTTTACCGGAATGCGGCGCTCGCCTTTTTCGCTGATGTTCCGCAGCGGCTCGCAAGTGGTGCTGCCGCAAAAACTCTACAAGTTGAAGAACGCCACGCTAGGCAAGCTGGAGATATTCCTCGTCCCTGTCGCTAGGGACAAGGAAGGGATCGTCTATCAGGCGATCTTCAACTGAGGACGCAGGTCCAGGGTCGCGGCTCAGCGCGTCGACCACTGCATCTGAATATGAGTATCGCCGGCTTCGGCTTCGTGAAAATGAAGGCGGCGATAAAGCGCCTGTGCACGAATGTTGCGCCGCTCCACATGCAGCATTATGCCGGACGCCGAGCAGGCTTTCGCCTGGCGCTGAATCGTTTTCAGCGTGGCCATCCCCTTGCCGCGGTTGCGCCACTGCGGAAACAAGCCGATATCGATGACATGCCAGCGCTCCCTGCTGGTATCGACATAGAGCCGTCCGACCGGCTCAGTCCTGTCCAGCAATATAAGGAAGTCGGCGCTCGAGAACCTTGCCACGTAGTGGCGGTGCTGAAGGTCAAATTGCTGGTCGATGAACGCCCGTTTCATCTCCTGCGGCCAGGCCACCGGCTCCATCTCTTCCAGGCGGAAGGACCAGTAGAGCCGACGCAGGAAGTGGATGTCGTCGAGCGTGGCGGCGCGGGATACGCCCGGCGGCAGCTTGAGCCTGGACTTGGTGCCAGAGGGGAATGCCGGCAGTCGCTCTGCTTCGGTAGGTGCCATCACCCGAAGGACGGGAAGACACCCTGCATCGCTATGCAGTAGTTCATCGCAATGTAGGGCTGCCGGTTCTCATGCGGCTGGCCGCCGCCGGTAAAGCCGATCATGTTGTCCGGGAATTGTGCGTTGGGCTGTGCGGCCACAAACACACTGGTGTCCGTTGGCGAGGTCAACGAATTGCCGGCAGAGGGCGAGGCAGCTTTCTTGGTCAGAACCGACTGGTTGTATATTGTGAACTGATGCATGTGCGCCGGCATTTCGGCCATGGCCAGCGTCTGGCTGTTTTCGCCGAATGCCTCGCCGACAGCGCGAGGCGTGAGACCCGGAGCCTCGCCCTGATTGCAGCCGGCGCGATTGGCAAAATTGGGCAGCTGAAAATTGGTCTTGCCATTGCCGCCGTAGTTGACGCCCAATAGCGCGAACAGGGCCGAATATTGCTGAATCGGAACAAGCGATCCGCTGCAGAACGCCCACCCAGACGGCGCAAAGTTGAAACCGAAGACCTGTATCTCACCAAGGAAGGGCGTGGTCATTGGGATATTCCTGCGATCCTGATTGCGTAGGCGGTTTCGTTAAACAGCCCCGAGCGTGGGGTTCAGCCTTGCGATGGGAAAATCCCGGCCCAGGCAATACAGAACTGCACTGTCAGGGTCGGCATCGTGTTGTCGTGAGGCGAGTTCCCGCCGGTAGGCTGGGTCGATTGTGGAGCGGTGGTGAAAGCTGTCGCGCCGGTAATATCGGTCACGTACATCGTGTCGCTTGCAATGGCACCCAGTTCGACCGTCGCGCTGACCGATTTGGCATTGGCGCTTGAGGGAGTTGCGGTCATCGAATGGTTGTGCTGCGGCATCTGCCCCGACAGCAGGCTGACCGACTCGCTTCCTGCCATCTGGCCTATGACATAGCGCGAAAGGCCGGATCCCGCCCCTTGATGGATCGGCACGCGCCCCGAAAGCTGGGGCGTGGCGAAAGTCACCTGGCCGTCGCCGCCGTAAGTGGTGCCGATCAGCGTGAACAACGCGTCATATTGGGAGATGGCGTATAGCGATCCGTCGCAAGGCAGCCAACCGATCGGCAAACGGGGAAAACCGAACATGCGGATTTCTCCGACATAAGGCTCACTCATCGATGGATCTCCGCAAGGGTTGGTGCTGGCTGGCAGATGTCAGGGGCGCGACGGATATATCCCGTTGATCGCGATGTTGAAGTTGATCGTCTCGTAAGGCTGTATGTTCGGGTGCGGCTGGTTGCCACCAACAGAGGTCACGGTCGGAGCCGCCAAGGTAACCACCCGGCCATTCGGTGCTCCGTAGATGGCATTCTTGGTGGCCCCATAGAGCGCATTGGTGGGACTGCGCCCTGAGCCCTCTGTCGTGGTTGCGTTGCCCACATGGTTGTGCGTGGGCAGCTGTTGGGTCAGCAGCGTGACATTTTCAGCGCCACCTGTTTCTCCCAACTCATAGGGTGACGGCTGCCAGGCCGAATCGACCGATGCGCCAAAGCCAACCGGCGTGCGGCTCTGCAGGTTGGGCAAGGCGAAATTCGTGGTGCCGTTGCCGCCATAGGTCGTGCCAAGAAGCGAAAACAGCGCCTGGTTCTGGGCAATCGCCAGGAGCGAGCCGCTGCAAAAGGCGAAGCCCTTTGGCGGGAACGCGAACCCCGTCATCATGATCTGCCCGAGGAAAACTTCGGCCATTAGCTCCCCCTAATATTAGTACGAAATGTCGCTGTATTCGACATTGCTCATGATTCAAGGATTCTGCAAGAGTATTTTTCAAACCAACATGGACATGATGAAGACTTCATGATCTACTTTAGGAAAGAATCCTGCGAAGAAATCAGGCAGGCATTGCGTAGGCAGCTAAACATTTGATAGCGCGGAATTTCTGCGCTTCGTACTAAAGCTTACAAAATTGCTGGCATGGGGGCATGCATTGAACTGGAATGCGAAGTATCGCACCGTGCGTTCGGAAGCGCTGGCGAGCAGGGTTCTGCTGTGGTTCGGCGTGCTCGCGCTTATCGGCCTTGCGGCCTTGGCGCCATCCGAGGCCCAGGCCGCGACATCCGTGGGCTGCCCCACTCCGATCTCGATAACCGTGGCATCTGGCGGCTCTTATCAGATCGACGCGTCGTCCTGCGATCCTTTCGGAACCAACCCGCAGAGCGACGTGGTGCAACCGGCACACGGCCATGTCACAATCGACAATGCGGCTGCCGGGCTGCTGACCTACGTCAACAACGGGGACGGCGCCACGACGGACAGCTTCACCTTTGAAGATGCCTCCGCGGGTGTCGTCACGGTCAATGTGACCATCACTCCGGCCACCTCGCCCATCACCGTCAGTCCCGCAACGCTGCCGACGCCGGCGATCGGCGTTTTCTACGACCAGACATTGTCCTCCACCGGTGGCGTGGCGCCCTATACCTATACTTCGGGCGGCGGCAGCTTGCCCCCTGGACTAAGCCTTGCGTCGAACGGCAGGATCTCCGGCACACCGACGGGCTCGGGTCCCTATAACTATACCGTGCATGTGACGGATTCGACGTCGCCCACCCAGTTGACGGCAGACAAGAGCTACAGCTTCACGGTCCCCGGGCCGACCCTGGTCGTTTCACCGACCAACCCGCCCGACGGAGCGCAGGGAATTCCATACAGCCAGCAATTCAGCACCAGCGGCGGCACCGCGCCTTATACCTACAGTCTCGATAGCGGCAGCCTGCCGCCCGGATTGACGCTCTCTTCCAGCGGCCTGCTTTCCGGTACACCGACGACCCAAGGCAGCTTCACGTTCACCATCAAGTCGCAGGACAGCACGACGATCTCGACCGGCGGCGTCTGGTTCGTCGCCCCGAGCGTGACCGTCGTCATCAGTGCCGCGCCAACGATCGTCGTGTCACCCACCACCCTGCCCGGTGGCGCGACTGTCGGAACGGCCTACAGCGCGACCATCGCCGCCAGCGGCGGCACGTCTCCCTACACATTCGCCATCAGCGCGGGTTCGCTGCCCGCCGGGCTGGCGCTGTCGTCGGGAGGCACGCTTTCCGGCACGCCGACCGCTGGCGGGACATTCAACTTCACGGTCAGAGCCACGGATGCCAGCGGCGCGCCCGGGCCGTTCAGCGGCACCCAGGCCTATACCTTCGCGGTCGCGGCGCCGACGATCACCCTGCCGGCGACGACGCTCGCCGATGGCACGATGGGCCAGGCGTATTCGGCGTCGCTCGATCCAGCCGCCGGCGGCACTTCGCCCTATAGCTACGCGGTGACGGCGGGGG
>NZ_RZSF01000369.1:0-6078 GCF_004023325.1 Mesorhizobium sp. M1A.F.Ca.ET.072.01.1.1
GCGCTGGGTATCGATCGACGATGTGGCCCCGGTGCTCATGCATTCGGTGATCATGTCGGAAGACGGCCAGTTCTGCTTCCATCGCGGCGTCGACCTCGGCGAATTGCGCGGCGTGGTCGACGATGCGCTTGCCGGCGAGGCGACGCGCGGCGCCTCCACCATCACCATGCAGACGGTGAAGAACCTGTTTTTGTGGTCGCGGCCGCTGGGCAGCGTGCGCAAGGTGGTCGAGTTGCCACTGGCCGTCTATTTCGATGCGGTGATGTCGAAGCGCCGCATCTTGGAGATCTATCTCAACATCGCGGAATGGGGGCCAGGCATATACGGCATCGAGGCGGCCGCGCAGCATCATTTCGGCGTCTCGGCCAGGCAATTGTCGCGGCGGCAGGCAGCGCTGCTTGCCGTCAGCCTGCCCAACCCGATCGCGCGCAATCCGGCCAGGCCAGGCCCGGGGTTGAGGCGTCTCGCCAATCTGATCGAGCGGCGCGCCGGGCGTTCGGGCGCCTATGTCGGTTGCCTCGATTAAGGCGAAGCGGCGCCGGCTCAAAAAAATTCGCGCCAGTGCTGGCCAAAACGGCGCAAGGCGTGTATAGGCACCCGACTTTCTCAGATTATGGCCTCGATGCGGCCCTTTCGCGAGGGTTGCCGGGGCATTTTGACCATGTAGTGGAGCATATCCATGGCCGTTCCAAAAAGAAAAACCTCTCCGTCGAAGCGCGGCATGCGCCGCTCGGCCGACGCCCTCAAGGCCCCGACCTATGTCGAGGACAAGAATTCCGGCGAAATGCGCCGGCCGCACCACATCGACCTGAAGACCGGCATGTATCGCGGCCGCCAGGTGCTGGAGCCGAAGGAAAGCTGAGAAGCTTGCACGGGAAAGCTGAGAAGCTTCCATGGTTGTGACGTTTTCAGAGGACCGGCCGCTGGCCGGTCTTTTTGATTCTGGCGACCGGATGAAGGTCCTCGCATTGGCTGGGCACGAGCCGTCGAAAAGACAGCGGAAAAACGGCTGACATCGTTATTTCATTAGGATTTAGAGCGTGTTCGGCGCCATCGCCGAAAAGCCTTGACGGCGTGCCCACCGCGCCTTTTACAAAAGGGTGCCTCATTGGAGACGCCCAGATGTTCGGTGCCATCCCGCTGCTGATCGTGCCCTTCGTCCTCTACAACCTCGGACTGCTCGGCCTGTTCGGCGGCGGCGACGATCCGTGGACGATCGAAATGTTCTCGTTCCGGATGATGTCAGGCGGCGTCTTCTCGATGACGCTCGGCGACCTGATGGTGCTAATCGGGCTGATCTTCCTCTTCGTCGAGATATCGAAATCGGTGCGCACCACCAATGCGTCGATCCTGGATCATCTGTTGTCGACGCTGGTCTTCATCGCCTTCCTGGTCGAGTTTCTGCTGGTGAAGGGCGCCGCGCATTCGGTGTTCTTCACGTTGATGATCATCGCGCTGTTCGATGTGCTGGCCGGCTTCTCCGTGTCGATGCGGTCGGCAAGCCGGGATATCAACTTAAACTAAGATTGCACCCGGCGACCCGCGGTCCAAAACGCCGTCAACCCGCGGCGGCGGCCTGAGGCTTACGGGCGACAACCGCCTCATAGGCGGTCTGCAACTGCCGGCGCACGGTCGGCGTGCCGGGCGGCGTCTTCACCGGCGCTCCAAGATGTTCGTGGCGCAATTCGTCCATGAACCGATCCCACAACGGCGGGCCGCCTTTTTCGAGCAGTTCGGCTCGGATCGACAGCTCCTCGCTGACCGGCAGCCAGACGCGGCCCCAGGCGCCGAGATGCGCCATGATCGGCACAAGGGTGATTGCCATCTCGGTCAGGCTGTAGATCGCCTTCTGCTTGTGGCTGGGATCGTCCGCCTTGGTCAGGAGGCCGAGCTCCATCAGCCGCTTCAGGCGATCGGCCAGGATGTTGGAGGCAATGCCTTCGATCGAGCCGTTGAGCAATTCCCGAAAATGACGCCTGCCGCCGAAGATAATGTCGCGCAGGATGATCAGGCTCCAGCGGTCGCCGAAAACTTCCAGCGACAGATTGATCGGGCAGCCGGAGCGGTGCTCGGTGTTCATGCCAGTCTCCAAAAAACCGGTTGCACTATGATATCAGCCTGCTTATCGTGCAACTGATTGCAATATGCAAGCAGATTGAGAGATAGAGGAGGGAAGGATGACCGTCTTGCCTCGCCCTGAGATCCATTCGGAAAGCTTCGGCGACCCGGCCGACCCGGCGATCCTTCTGATCATGGGCGCCATGGCCTCGATGCTCTGGTGGCCGGAAGCCTTTTGCCGGGCGCTTGCCGAGCGCGGCCGTTTCGTCATCCGCTACGACAATCGCGACACTGGTCTCTCGACCAAGTATACGCCGGGCGCGCCGCCCTACAGGTTCGAGGACATGGTCGATGATGCCGTCCGTGTGCTCGACGATCACAATATCGCCAAGGCGCAGGTCGTCGGCATGTCGATGGGCGGGATGATCGCGCAGGTCGTGGCGCTGAAATATCCCGAACGGGTCAGCGCGCTCACCGTGATCTCCGGCTCACCGCTCGGTGTCGATACGTCCGGTTTGCCGGGGACGAGCGAGGCCTACCGAGAGCATTCCGCCGAAGGTGCCGATGTCGATTGGTCGAACCGGCAACAAGTGATCAACTTCATGGTCAGGGACGCTCGCGCAATCGCCAGCACCCTGCATTCGTTCGACAGCGAACGGACACGTGCGATGATCGAGGAGGACTACGATCGGTCCGGCGGTCTCGCCAGCGCCACCAACCACTTCCTGCTGAAGAGCGGCGGCCCGGAGCGGCGAATAAGGGATTTGACCGTGCCGCTGCTCGTCATCCACGGCACTACCGATCCGCTCTTCCCGATCGAGCACGGCGAGGCGCTCGCCGGCGCGGTTGCCGGCGGCAGGCTGGTGCGGATCGAAGGCGGCGGCCACGAACTGCACCGCAACGATTGGCCGCACATCGTCGAAGCAATCGCCGCATTTGGCTAGCCCGGCGGGATTAGGATTGACACCAGCGGTCTGCGAAAATAGTTAAGTGATCACTTCAGTATTGCCTCGACCTCCGCCGACAGGAGAAAAAATGTCCCTGACGCTGTATTTCCATCCGCTCGCTTCCTTCTGCTGGAAGCCTCTGATCGCGGTCTACGAAAACAACACGCCGTTTGCGCCGCAGATCGTCGATCTCGGCGATGCGCCGTCGCGCGCGGCTTTCCTGAAGGTTTCGCCGACGGGCAAGATGCCGGCCCTGCGCGATGACGCGCGGGGCCGCACGGTGCTGGAATCGACCATCGTGATCGAATATCTCGCCGCTTATTATCCCGGGCCGGTCGAGCTCATTCCCGCCGCCGTCGACCTCGCCATCAAGGTGCGCCAGGCAGACCGCTTCTACGACTTCTACGTGCAGGAGCCGATGCAGAAGATCGTCGGCGACCGGCTGCGGCCGCAAGACAAGACCGATCCGTTCGGAGTCGAGCAGGCGCGCGAGCAGCTGCGCAATTCCTACGCCATCATCGAACGGGAGATGCAGTCAAAAACGTGGTCAGTCGGCGACCACTTCACTTTGGCCGACTGCGCCGCCTCGCCTGCGCTGTTTTACGCCAACAAGGTCGAGCCGTTTGGCGACAAATTCCCCGCCATGAAACGCTATCACGACCGTCTGCTCGAACGGCCGAGCTTCGCCCGCGTGATCGAGGAGGCGCAGCCCTATTTCAAGTTCTTCCCCTACAATGGCTAAGCCTCGATGCTGCATGATCCCGCCCAGCTCGATCTGATGTTCCAGGCGCTTGCCGATCCCGCCCGGCGCCAGATGGTGGAACGTCTGTCGCGCGGACCGGCATCGGTCAGTCAGCTCGCCGAGCCGCTGGCGATGTCGCTGTCGGCCGTCGTCCAGCATCTCGCCGTTCTTGAGACGAGCGGGTTGGTGAGCACCGAGAAGCTTGGCCGGGTGCGAACCTGCCGGATCGAGCCAAACGCATTGCGGGCAGCCGAGCATTGGATCAACGAGCGGCGACTGGCCTGGGAACGCCGGCTCGACCGGCTCGGCGATTTTCTCACGGACATCACCGACCAAACCTGAAGGGGCCCGTCATGACCGAACGATCCGTCGTCCATTCCACCTTCGTCATCGAACGCCTCTATCCGGCGCCGCCCGAAAGGGTCTATTTCGCGCTCAGCGATCCGGCGGCCAAGAAGCGCTGGTTTTTCGATCCCGACAACCCGATGCCGAGCCGGCATGAAATGGACTTTCGCATCGGCGGCAAGGAGGTGAATGCCGGCTGCCCGAGCGACGGGCAGACGCATTTCTTCAACGCCGTCTACCAGGACATCGTGCCGAACAAACGCATCGTCTACAGCTATGAGCTGCTGTTCGGCGAAACCCGAGTTTCGGTTTCGCTGGCGACGATCGAGCTCATCGCGGAAGGCAGGGGAACGCGACTGATCCTGACGGAGCAAGGGGCCTTCTTCGACGGCATCGACTCGCCGGCCACGCGCGAGCATGGCACCGGCGAACTGCTCGACGCGCTTGGCGCGGCGCTGCAGGGAGCGAACTGAGGGCCTCTGGCTGGTGGCCAGCGGTCACTCTCCAGGGGAGAGTTCCCAGAACTGATCCAGCCAGACATTCAGCCTGAGGAAGCCGGCGGTGCTGACGGCGTAGACGCGTCTGGTGCCCTCGGCCCTGGCATTGACCAGACCGGCGTCGAGCAGGACTTTCAGATGCTGGGAAACGGCCGGGCGCGAAACCGGCAAACCGGCGGCCAACTCATTCACCGTCTTGGGACCGCGCCGGAGCTCTTCCAAGAGATAGCGCCGGTTGGGATCGGCTATCGCCACGAAAGCGTCGGAAAACATCATGCCTCATTTGTGGGGTAAAGTTCCCCAAATCTCAACCATCGGTTTCAACCTTTGTGCGCGGGTCGAGCCGCAAGGCTTCCGGCGTGACGGCGCGGTCTGCCGGCTGCGTCTTGAAGGCATCGCGGTTCTCGATCGGAACCGGCGCGCGGGCGCGGATGCGGAGCAGGGTGTAACCGGCAAGGCAGAGATGCGCGAGCGCGGTCGCAAGGAAGAGCGCTTCGGGGCGCAGCCAGCCCATCAAAGCGGCGGCCAGCAGCGGTCCGATCATGGTGCCGAAGCCATAGAGCAACAGCAGGCCGCCGGAAACCTTGACGAAATCCTCCGCCCGCGCGTGGTCGTTGGCATGCGCGACGGCGATCGAATAGAGCGTGTAGGCGAAGGCGCCGTAGGCGGCCGTCAGCAAGATGACGAAAACGCCGGAACGCGGCTCGACCAGAAAGACCAGCACGGCAAACAGTGCCGCGCCGAAGGCTGCGCCCGCCAGCACGAAACGGCGGTCCGTGGTGTCGGATAGCCGGCCCGCGGGGAGCTGCATGGCCGCGCCGGCGATGACCACCAGGCTCATCATCAGCGCGATCTCGGCGGTAGAGATGCCGATGCGGGCGCCATAGACGGCGCCGAGCGTGCCCCAGGCACCATTGGCTATGCCGATCAGGAGGCAGGCAACCGCCGACACCGGCGAATTGGCGTAGAGGCCTTTGACGTCGAGCTTGACATCCTGCAGCGGCTTCGGATGCGACTGGGTCGATACCGCAGTCGGAAGGAGCGACAGGCAGAACAGGATGCCGGTGATCATGAACAGCGAGGCCGATTTCACATCGCCGCCGGCGACGATCATCTGGCCGCCCATGATCGAAGCATAGGTCACCATCATATAGAGGCCGAAGACGGTGCCGCGATTCTCGTTGGTGGCCTTCTCATTGAGCCAGCTTTCGATGACCATGAAGGCGCCGGCCATGGTGAAGCCGGTGAAGGCGCGCAGCAGGATCCAGAAATACTCGTCGATGATGAGGCCGGTGAGGAGCGCAATGATTGCGCCGGAGGCGGCGAAGGCGCCGAACGCCCTGACATGGCCAGCACGGCGCACCAGCCGCGGCGCGAAGAAACAGCCAGTGACGAAGCCGCCGGCCCATGCCGTGCCCATCAGGCCGAGCGAGGCGGTCGAGAACCCCTCAAGCTGGCCGCGCAGCGGCAAAAGCAGGCCATGCAGGCC
>NZ_RZSF01000036.1:0-34367 GCF_004023325.1 Mesorhizobium sp. M1A.F.Ca.ET.072.01.1.1
TCGGTGGGCCGGAAGTGTCCTACGCGACACTCGCCAAGGTGATCGAGATCATCTCGGCCGCCGATTCCTCGATTGGCCAGATCGCCCAGAACCATCTCGGCGTCGTCGCGGCCATCCGCACCGTCTCCGACAAGGATCAGCAGGCGCTGCTCTTTGCCGAAGTGCTGAAGGGCACGCGGTTCGGCAATGCCTTTTCCGAATTCGGCACCAAGCGCGCGGCCGATTTCGAGACCAAGTTCACCGACGCCGGCGATCATGTCGTCGTCAATGGCCAGAAATTCTATTCGTCGGGCGCGCTGCTGGCGCATCTGGTGCCGATCGTGGCGCTCGACGATCAGGGGCGCGCCTGGTACGCCATCGCCGATCGCGGCGCGCCCGGCTTGACGGTCATCGACGACTGGTCGAGCTTCGGCCAGCGCACGACGCTGTCGGGCACGGTCATCATCGACAACGTCAAGGTGCCGAAGACGCATCTCGTGCCCGGCTACAAGGGCTATGACAAGCCAACCGCCGACGGCGCCATCTTCCAGATCATCCAGGTCGCGGTCGACACCGGCATCGCGCAGGCGGCGATCGACGAGACGGTCCAGTTCGTCCGGACCAAGAGCCGTGCCTGGATCGACAGTGGCGTCGACAATGCCTGGGACGATCCCTACACCATCCAGGCCATCGGTGATCTGACGCTTCGCCTGCACGCCGCGCAGGCGCTGCTGGAAAAGGCCGGCCACGCCATCGACACAGCCGTCGCCGAGCCGACCGCCGAGACGGTGGCGCACGCCCAGGTCGTCACGGCGGAGGCGAAGATCCTGTCGACCGAGATCGCGATTGCGGCGACGAACAAGCTGTTCGAGCTTGCCGGAACGCGCTCGACGCTTGCCGAGCACAATCTCGACCGGCACTGGCGCAATGCCCGCACCCACACGCTGCATGATCCGGTGCGCTGGAAATATTCGATCCTCGGCAAGTATTTCCTCAACGGCGAGAAGCCGCCGCTGCACGCCTGGAGCTGATCAGGCCGTTTGGTCGAGGCCCGTCGGCCTCGACCTTGTTTCGCCAAGCCGCGGCCGCCGAGCCGCCTACTTCTCAATCCAGGAGCCACCCCGGAGATCCGTTCCATGTCAAATCCAGCAATCGTCGGTTTTTCCGGCAACATCACCCGCCCGTCGAAGACACGCACCTTCGTCGACCTTATCGTGCAAGACATCGCCATCCGCCACGGCCTCTCTTCCAAAACCTATGACATCGATGATGTCGGTCCGTCGCTGGGCACCGCCAAATGGGCGCGCGACCTCGACGCGCGGGCGCAGGAGATACTTTCAGACGTCATCGCCGCAGACGTGCTCGTCGTCGGCTCGCCGACCTACAAGGGCAGCTATACCGGGCTGTTCAAGCACTTCTTCGACCTGATCGATCCGTCGGCGTTGAGAGGCAAGCCAGTGCTTCTCACCGCTACCGGAGGCGGCGAGCGCCATGCCTTGATCGTCGAGCATCAGCTCAGGCCGCTGTTCGGCTTCTTCGAGGCCTTCGCGCTACCGACAGCCGTCTACGCGACAGATAAGGATTTCACCGACGGTGTGCTCCGGTCCGAACTCATTCTGAAGCGGGCGGCGCAGGCTGTTGACCACGTTGCGGTTCTGCTTGCCGACAGGCCGGGTGTCAGATTGGCGGCGGAGTAGATTGCAGCTGCCCTTAACCAGGGAGCCGCAAGAAACGTTAGCTTCGCCGAGGATCGATGGGCTGCAAAGCTGGGAAGGGTTCCGATTATATCATGCTACCCTCGCGCGCCGTCACGGCGCACCGATGTCCCCGGAAAAGCGCTTGACGTGGCGCCCTTGAACAGGAGACGCGGTCACCCCCAAGCCTTCGTCGTATAGTACATTGAGCGTCCAGCTGATCCAGAAGTCTGACATTGCCGACTGGCGAGCCGATGCGGTTTGCCGTCGTGAGGAACAGGTCGAGCCGGTCACGCGGCGGTGCCCGCGATGACCTGTCGATAAGGTCTGGGTGGTCATGGCTGCAGCCTTTGCCAGCCTACCGGGAGTTCGCTCGCCTGCAATTCGACTACGGAAGGCAGGCAATTTATTGCGTGTCCAATCGAGACTCACTCGTACAATGGCGTCGAACCATCGGGAAACGCCATGAAACCTTTGGAAATAAGGATCGATGCCGACCGTCGATCCCTAGCCATCACGTGGGACGACGGCAGTCGAGCTGGTGTCCAGGCATCACAATTGCGCAAACTCAGCCGAGCGGCCCATCAGATCCGGTCCGCCCTCGAAGGAAAGGAGCATTCCTTCGACGACGTTACAATCGTTAGTGCCGAGGCTATCGGGTCCTACGCCATGCGTCTGGTTTTTTCCGATGGTCACGACCGCGGCATCTATCCCTGGCGCTATCTGCGCGAAATCACCCACACTCAGCGTTGAGCAGCACAATGGACCACCTTGTCGATGGACTAGCCGAAGTCGCTTGCGATGTTCTGGTAATTGGTGGCGGCACAGCTGGCCCGATGGCCGCGTTGAAGGCCAAGCAGCGCAGCCCGGATCTGAAGGTCGTGCTGCTCGAGAAGGCAAATGTTAAGCGATCGGGCGCGATCTCGATGGGCATGGACGGACTAAACAATGCCGTTGTGCCTGGCTACTCCACACCCGAGCAGTACACCAAGGAGATCACAATCGCCAATGACGGGATCGTCGACCAGGCGCCCATTGTCAAATATGCTTCGCGTTGTCATGAAATCATCGAGGAACTGGATCGCTTCGGTATACGCTTCCAAAAGACCGCCAACGGCGATTTCGACCTGAAGAAGGTTCATCATCTCGGAACCTACGTCCTGCCGATGCCGAATGGTGACACGGTAAAAAAGGCACTTTATCGCCAGCTCAGACGCGAGCGGATTCTGATCTCCAATCGCTACATGGCTACCCGCCTGTTGACCGCGAAGAATGGCCGGATCGCGGGAGCAATCGCGGTAAATACACGCTCCGCCGAGTTTCTCGTGGTTCGCGCGAAGACCGTGATCTTATGCATGGGCGCGGCGGGCCGGCTCGGCTTGCCGCATTCAGGCTACCTGTTTGGAACCTATGAGAACCCCACCAATTCGGGGGACGGGTATGCAATGGCTTATCACGCAGGCGCCGCACTCGCCAATCTCGAATGTTACCAGATCAACCCGCTGATCAAGGATTATAATGGTCCCGCCTGCGCCTATGTTGCGGGGCCATTCGGGGCATACACTGCCAACAACGAGGGCAGGCGCTTCATCGAGAGCGACTATTGGTCGGGACAGATGATGCAGGAGTTCTATAACGAGCTCAAGTCCGGCAAGGGGCCGGTTTTCCTGAAGCTCAATCACCTGCATTCCGACACGGTCAGCGAGATCGAAAGGATCTTGCACAGAGTCGAGCGTCCCTCACGCGGAAGATTCCATGAAGGGCGCGGGACCGATTACCGCAACAAAATGATTGAGATGCATATCTCTGAGATCGGCTTCTGTTCAGGCCATAGCGCATCTGGGGTGTTCGTCGATGAATATGCTCGCACGACCGTCGCCGGCCTTTACGCAGCGGGCGACATGGCCAGCGTTCCACATAACTACATGCTCGGCGCATTCACCAATGGCGCGATAGCTGGAGAACACGCGGCCGAAATCGCGGGTGAGGTTGACCTGCCGGAATTCGACAGCGATCTGCTCGGGCGGGAGCGGGAACGGGTGTTGGCGCCTACCCGGCGCGCCGACGGCATTCCGCCAAACCAGTTGGAATACAAGACCCGGCGCCTCGTCAACGACTATCTGCAGCCGCCAAAGGTCACTGCCAAGATGAAGATCGGGCAGGATAGGCTTGCCGAGGTGCGAGAGGATCTGGAGACAGCACTTGTCGCCCGCGACGCTCATGAGCTCATGCGTTGCCTAGAGGTCTCTTCGATCCTCGATTGCGCAGAAATGGCAGCCCATGCTTCCCTCTTTCGCACCGAAAGCCGCTGGGGCCTCTACCATCATCGCGTTGATCATCCGGAGAAGGACGACGCGAACTGGTTCTGCCACACGCTGCTGCGCAAGATTGACGGCCGAATGGTTTCCGAGAAGCGAGCCGTCCAGCCCTACCTCGTCCCTATCGAGGACGAAGAGCGGACAGCCTACGATCGTCTGCGTGTTTCCAAAAATGCTTGACTGGGAGAATATATGCCTCTCGCGCTTTCGCCTACCAGCATCCCCGTAGTCGTAGACGATGCAAAATGCATCGCAGACAAGGGCTGCACCGTCTGTGTCGACGTCTGCCCGCTCGACGTACTGCGCATCAGCGATTTGACCGGCAAAGCCTACATGAAATTCGACGAATGCTGGTATTGCATGCCGTGCGAGACGGATTGCCCAACAGGTGCAGTCACCGTGAACATCCCCTACTTGTTGCGATGACATGAGCAACTTCGATCCCTTTGAAGAGTTCGGCGACATCGATGGAACAGTCGAACGCCTCAATGACACAGACAGCAGAGTGCGCCAGTTGGCGGTGATTGATCTTGGCGCTACCGGGTGGCCCGAAGTGCTCCCTCATCTTCTGGCCGCGATCGACGACCCAAGTGAGGTCGTGCGATTGCAGGTTGCGCTTGCCTTTGCCGAATTCGATTCGAAAGAAGCGGCGAGGGGACTCGTCAAGTTGGTCACGGATAATGACGAGCCCGTGGCAAAGGCGGCGGCCGACGGTCTTGCCGAAATCAAGGATCCTACTGCAGCAGAACTGATCAGACCGCTGCTCGAACACAAGAGCACTTTCGTCCGCGCAGCAGCCCTTCGAGGGCTAAGAGAGCTGCGATCGCCGGCATCGCTCGCTCCGGCCCTAGCAGCCATGCGCGACGAGAATCCGGATGTACGAGCCCAGGCGATTGGCGTTGTCGCCTACCTCAAACTAGAGGAGACATTGCCGTCGCTGATTGCCGCGACGCTGGACCTGGATGCTGGCGTCAGGACAGTCGCTATAAGTGCGCTTTCCTTCTCGAGCCAGCCGGCGGCCGCTGCGGCGGTCGCGGCAGCGCTTGGCGATGATAGCTGGCGGGTGCGCGCTGTCGCCGCGGATTCGCTCGGCCAACTTGGCCAAGCCGCGGTGATCCATGTGCTCACCGCGGCCTTGGATGATGAGTACTGGCAGGTCCAACTCAGATGCCTGAACGCGCTTGGCAAACTCAAAGCCCATGCGGCAGTTCCGGCAATTTCAGAGTTGCTTCGAAGCGAGATTGCAGCCGTGCGCAAGGAGGCGGCCGCCGCGCTTGGCGAAATCGCTGCCCCGGCCTCACGCGATGCGTTGATGAATCACTGCGGCGATGCCGACCCCGACGTCCGCAAGACGGTGCGCTGGGCCCTGGCACGGCTTGGGTAGAACTGTCGAAGGCCGATTACTGGCGCCATCCTTCGAAACCATGTTGATTAGCTTGTGGGGGCGCTCGATGCGAATTTGACGCGGCGTGACCGTAACCAGCCCATCTTTCTGGGAGCGTTTCATCATCATCGTTACCCACTGGCGCGTTGACCCCACCATCGCGGCAATCTGATCGTGCGTCACCTTGGCGTTTATAATTACGGCGTTCCCGTCGCGCACCCCGTGGAGTTCTCCGAGATTCATCAGAAATTGAGCCAGGCGCTCGATCACCGAGCGAGTTCCCAGCATCTGCGCCATGGCCGAATAGCATCTGCCCTTTGCTGCTAGCCCCTGCACGAGACATAGAGCGAATCCCGGAAGCTCAGTGAGGAGCCGCTTGAGCGCGGAGGCAGGCAAAAAAAGGATCTCGCAGTCACTAAGCGCCTCGCCGGACCAGATGTGAGCGCCTCCGCCGGTCATCTCGGGACCGCCGATAAAATGTCCGGCTGTCCAATAGGCGAGCGTGATCTCCCGGCCTGAGGGAGCGGTATAAAAGACACGCACCTGCCCGCTTTCGATTATGAAAATGCCCCCGTGCCGATCGCCCTGGCTGAAGATCGCCTCACCGGTCGAGAAGGCGAGCCGCCGGCCGTGACCGTTGAGCTTCGCCACTTCGTCCGGGTTCAGCGTGTCCAGAAAATGCGCGCCTTCGTCCAGCCGCTCGATGCTTTCGCTCAGGAAGAGTGCCTGGCCACCAGGGAGCAAGACCTGATTGGGAAGTGCTGGTCGTGGCTGCTGCCTTCGTTCGTTAGCCGCGCTTGTAGCGTTCCCAGGCAGGGTCATGATCAGTCCTCCATAAGATCAGCTGGAAAACTATATAAGTTCTATAGACTATAAAGAAAAATGATTGCGCATTTTGGCGATAGCTGGAACGATTGTCTCGGTTCTGCGACTGGCGCCCGGTTGCCAAGCGATCCATAAGCCTTTGAATTATCAACAGAAGCCTGCCTGGCTTCAATATTTTGGTCGCCTCAACGAAACAGTCCGCTGGCCTGATTGGTGGGCAAATAATTGCTTATCCCGCTAGCCAAGGCGCCTCATAAACCAGCGGGACGGCGGTGAGCGTTCGTCCACCGGGTCGCCGGACCAAACAGCCACCGGGGGCAACCCGGACACAATTAATGGAACAGGACCATGAACTTGCGCACACACTTCGCTGCAGTCACCCTGGCGGCAGCCGTCTTGGTTTCGGCTGCCCAAGCAGAAACCATTCGAGTGGCGATTGGCACACAGGACACGACGATCAATACTGCGACCGGCGGGCTTCTTATCCGCGAATTGAATCTCCTTGAAAAATACCTTCCACACGACGGCAGGTACCAAGCCGCCACCTATGACATTCAATGGAAGAATTTCACGAGCGGCGCGCCAATCACCAACGAGCAGCTCGCGGGCAAGCTCGATTTTGGGGTGATGGCAGACTTTCCAGGTTCGTTGAACGGTCTTGCGCACCTCAAGGCGGGAAAAAAGAGCCTTTTCATTGCGGTGCTTTCGGGAAGCGTCAATGGCAGCGGCAACGGCATCGTCGTTCCAGCCAATTCACCCATCCAATCCCTGTCGGAGCTAAAGGGCAAGACGATCTCGGTGCCATTTGCTTCGACTTCGCACGGGATGTTGTTGCGAGCCGTGCAGGCGCAAGGCTGGGATGCCGAAAACGATGTCAAAATCATTACCCAAGCTCCCGAGGTCGCCGGTCCATCTCTCAAGGCGGATCAAATTGACGCGCATGCCGATTTCGTTCCGTTTGCGGAGCTCTTCCCGTGGCGCGGTTTTGCCCGCAAGATCTATGATGGTTCGCAGGCAAAGGTGCCAACCTTTCACGGCGTCTTGGTCGATGCTTCCTACGCCGAAAAATATCCCGAGGTCGTCATCGCCTACCTTCGTGCTGCGATCGAGGCAGACCAGCTCATCGGCAGAGAGCCCGAGAAGTACAGCGAGCTGATCGGGAAGATCACGGGCGTCGACGCCGAAGTGGACTATCTGTTCCACGGTCCGCTTGGATTGCAGACCCGCGATCTGACGTGGAAGCCAGAGTATCGACAGGCCGTGGCCACCGCAATTGGGACTCTTAAGCTCCTCAAGAAGGCGGACACCTCTCTTGATGTCGACACCTTCGTCGATGATCGTTTCATTCGAGCGGCGTTCAAGGCGTCAGGCTTGGATTATGAAGCGGCGCTGAACAATTACGAGCAGCTGCCGTTAAAGGCCAACGATGCTTCAACAGGTCAGCAGATCAACGATCCCAAGCGCGTCGCCGAGATCTGGGTCGAAGGCGAACCGCGGGTCCGACATTACGCCTCGCCGGAAAATGCCTTTTTGGCACTCAAGTCAATAGAAGGCGAGGGCAAGGCCGTAAGGGTATTCTATGCGCAAGACCGCGACAGCGGCATCAAGCTCTTAGGCAACCAGGCCTGGTTCGTGCGCTCCGATAGCGGCGTGGTCAGCGCGTTCCTTCTCAAGGAAAAAGCCGAGAGTTGGGCCAAGGCGAATGGGGGGAAGGTGCTGGATTTTGTCGGGGTCAGAGCTGCCTTGGTGGCAAGCAATCAAGGCGACCAATGATCGACCTCAAACTCGGCAGCTGGCTACGCCGGGCGTGCTCTCTCGCCATCTGCCTCTCTTTTTGGCAGATGGCCACCACTCTGAAATTGGACTTCGGCGTCGTTACCTTTTCGAATGTACCGCTTCCGGCAGACGTCGCGTCGGCTGCCCTTGAGTTCTTCCACTCCCCGCGGCTCTTTTTCATAGGCGTCGGCTGCGTCCTCCCCAGCCATCATCGAGACGATCGCACAGGCATCGACGAACATTATTCGTCACTGTGAGATCGTGATCGAGTTCGTGATAAGCTTGCGGTGGAACCGGCTTTCGATCTGGCTGAAAAGACAGGCCGTGCATGGCCAAAACCTTTTGTGCCGTCTTCCTAGCCTGCAGAAAAACTTTAGCGCTTTGACTTTCGCCAACCGGCTGCGACAGCCCTCTGCTTCCGAACAGAACCACCTTTCCCCCTTGGCCGGGCTAATTTGGGTGACGCCGTAATATTTTTGTCCGGGCATATGATAAATGCGTTCGCCCTCAGCCGATATGTTGCCTTGATATTGCAGCCGGCATTTCCGTTGCCGAAAACCGAGAGCGGTGCAGTCGTTGGCCCCCGTCGTCACAATATTGCGCTCGCCAGTCCCACCGCGCTTGAGAAGACCCCACGTCGCAAGGGGGAAGCGCTGACGCGCAAGGCAGTGGCTCGGGAATTGGGGCGCTAACGCTTTCCGGTTTGCCACGGCCAGGATTCAGATCGGCGCCGCCATTGGATCAATAGCCGAATTCCAGGAAGACATGCGCCACTCGAATTGTCCCGTGAGAGGGAGCAAGCTCGGCCGGGCGCTTGTGTTCGGTGTCGAACTCGGCGGTAGGGGGGAAGAGCGTCGAGGGACAAAGCTGATAGGTGTCGCTTTTCTGCGGTACCATTGCAAGGTGCGATACCAATCCTTCGAGAGCCGATCGAATGGCTGGAACTACCTCTGCATGATTGTCGAGAAGCACGCCGCACATCAAGGCAACAGGCTGCCCAGCGCTGTACTGGCCCGTGATGAACCGCTCGAGACCGCTTTCTCCAAGGTATGCCTTTCGAGAGGCGGCTCCTTTCTTCAGGCGCTTGAATTCGAAGACCAGCTCGACGGTCATCTGCTCGTTGTTCCAGACATAAAGGATGTCGGTGCGGCGCTCTTCCTTGATTTCTGCCGTCAAAGGGTCGACTACGTTCCAGACGACCTCTGGCAGCCAGGAACCGTTTATCCCTCGGCTACGGCCCAGGGACTTCGCCCGGTCGGTGATCACCTTGGTAAGTTGAGGCTCTTTCGACCTCTTGTTGAAGTTAGTCCGATCGAAAGCGGACAGGTCCTTCCATGCATCGAAGACCACGTGGGCGGCTTGCATGATTTTTGGCAGCGGGAATGCTGCGAGCCAATCGGGTTGAAACATCTATTGCTGCATCTCAGTCGTGGCACGGCGTTGACGAACTGCTTCAACAAGGCGATCCGCATCGCGCAATGCCATCCGCACCGTCCAATTGCGGCGCTGCAGCGGGCGAGCAACGTAAAATTTGCCGTCGAACCAGATCTCGAGCGTCGGCATGAAGTTGATGCCTTCGGTTTCGCGGGGACCGAGCACCTCGCTTTGCTGGATTTGGGCGAGAAGCGTCCGCACCAGATCCGCGTCAACCTTCGCGCCTGCGGTGTCGACCGCATCCGCATTGCTGTCGTATTCGATCTTGGCAACGCCGACCGCGCCGGGCTCTATTGGGTTGGTGCAGAAGCTGCTCACGTGGAACCTGCCAGTTCCGCCGGATGCGTCCCTCCACGACGATAAGGCTCCGAGCAGGGCTTCCGAATACACCTTGATCCCGTCCGTTCCAACGCGATCGCGCGCGATCTCTCGCAGGCGGGACATGCTGCGGGGGCGTATCGCCGGCATCAACACATTGACGGTCTCATGCACCGCCGTCTGTTCGTGATCCCCAAGGCCAAAGTACTTGAACACAAGATCGTCGAGACGGTCGTAACTCTCTTGGTAGGCATCGGCACGCCTGCCGTCGGGAAGCTGCTCGAGCCGCTTGACTTCATCAGCGACCGCTTTGAGCGCGGAGTTTGCCGCGATCCGGTCGGGAGCCTCCTCCGGCCGAAAAAACGGGAACTGATTGAGGTCTGCGAGATGAATCCCATTGCGCTCCGTGAGCATCTTGGCATTCGTCAGCATCATGAAATAGCGCACCAGTGTCGAGCGCAGATAGACGGCGAGAAAGCGCAGTAGGTCGGCATCTTTTTGGGGGCCGGAAATGACGCCGACGCTGCTCGTAAACGCGCCCTTGCCTTCGAGGAATACTGCACGTGGAGTCAAATCATCCTTGTCGAAACCGTCGGCGAACAGCACGCGCGGTCCATCGAAAATCGACAGGATGCCGTCATCGAGGCCAACCACCTGATCATGCTGGCGGGGCCAGAGACCAGGCTGCTCGTCGGCTCTTACCGGCGCATCGCCATTGAGTTGGACGGTTGTGTAGAAGGGATAGGTAAACAGTGGCCTGGCGCTGACAGGCTTGCGGCTGGCATCGACTAGATGAATGCCCTTGCGCGAAACCCAGCCGGGCTGCCCGTCCGCACGGGTGCCAAGCATGTCTTCGATGCGGCCATATGATCCAAGCCGCGCCATGAGGGCCACGTCATTGGCATCGCCCCACATGTAGTTCGTCAGAATGCCATTGTCGGCCATCACCTCATTGGTGAGAAGCCGATGCCTGTCCGAGGACTGCAAGCTGAGGCGCCCCATCGAAAGGCTGAGATCTGCCTTCGGGACGCTGTAGGCGAAGGTCTCCGTGGTTTTCGGCCGCTCGCCGGAGTCCCGCGCCTCGCCGACGAACACGTGACATGTATTCTCGGCCGTTGGAAACAGCAGCTGTTGCAGGTCACCGAAATTGATGATGTGAAGGGGGCGCAGCAGCCGCAATATGGTGGCAATGAAGCTACGGGATGTCTCGCCGAGCAAAAGCGGGATGGGCAGGATGAGGCACACGATCCCGCCCGCTTTGACAAAATCCCGGGCACGTAGCGAGAAGGCCGCCGCCATCTGGCGGCGTACGATCTTGTAGTTGCGCGATTCCGCCCAGAAGTCGGCCTGCGTCGCCTTTCCGCCTTTGGGCTCGACCCACGGTGGATTGGAGATGAGAATATCAAAGCGCCGGCCTGAGAACGGGTGTCTGCGTGAGAAGTAATTGCCTGCAGGCCGGCAGATCAGGTTCTGGTTGGCCAGGCTTGGCAGTCGCGCGTCGTGGGCTTGCTGGGCATCCAGGATGTCCTTGGGCGTGAGGTCTTCGAGGACGGACAGATAGAGACTGAAAGCCGTCACCCGACCCGCCATGCGGTTCGTGTCCCCTCCGAAAATCTGCCTGGTGAGAATGTCGCGGCGCTCGGCAAGATTGATCGGGCGGCCCAACCTGTCCTCGTGCGCCAGAATCAAGCGCCGCAAAGCGGTCGTCAGCAAGATTCCCGACCCGCAGGCACCATCGAATATAGTCGCAGCGCAAGGATCTGGGCAGGCGGCCAAGGCTTGGTCGACGGCGAGTACCGCCAAGTGGCGCGGCGTGTAGAAGGCTCCCTCTGTCTTCTTCTCCTTCTGGACCAGGAAGGATTCGTAAAGGCTTGAAAGCAGCTCAACGGGGATAAAGCTGAAATCGTAGTTCCAGAAGTGTCCCTGACCGCTCGACATTTCAGTCCGCTTGAGAAACTCGTTCAGCGCGTCAAAGCCCGTTGAATTGAGCTCTTTCCAGAAGACATGTCGATCTTGGCTGAGGAAGTCGCCGTTGAAATCCTCCTGCAGCCGGTCGACCAGGTTGGCGATGCCGGTGCGATCGGCTTGGGCGATCAGCCCGTGTAGGGGCTCGACCTGGCGGCGCTCTCGATAGGTCGCGCCGACGATACCCCTGTGCTCGAGATAGGACACAAACAGTATCTGGCCCATGAGCAATTGCGCGCCGAACTGCAGTGCCTCTTTAGTGCGGCTGGAATCGAACCCCTTCTCAGTCAGCTCTCGGATAACGACGCTGATGTTGTGAATGAGCCGGTGATCGACTCGGCTGGCCAGCTTGAACCATTCAGGCTGCCTTGTCGCCAGGTCTGCCCCCTTGACGTCGCGCGCCGATAGCGGCCCATCGGGGCGCGCCTCATCGAGACCTAGACTTATTTGGTCTGCGTCGCTGTCGAGCTTGCTGGCGGGGAACGCAAGCGCTGACTTTCCGCGAATCTCGACGACGATGCTGGCTAGGTTCTGGTTCCAGATACGCTTCCGTATCCCGTCGATTTCCATTTTCGAAAGCGGATTGCCTGACTGGCCGACGAATACGACCGTGGGAGTGCCATCGACCGCAAATACAGCCTGGGCGCGGATTGCGCCGGCCGGGTCCAGGAGCGCGCTCAGCTCCCTGGCATAAGGATGAAGGCGCGGGACGTCGTCCACCGAGCGATGGAGGGACGAGGCTTCCGCCGAATAGCCCAGATTGTCCAGCCATTCAGGCAAGGTTGCCGGCTCGGACACGAATAACCCCCAAATATCCTCAGCGACTCAGCGAGGTTGTGAACCCCTCATACACCAGGATGAAACAAAATGATTGATCAGAACGTAAACCAACTCTATGCAAACTTGCATGTCACGCAATGCCAATCGACACGAAAATATCGCTCGCCGGATTGGCAGAGAGGCGAACCGAAAGAGGCTTGTCGTAGGCCAGAATTTCCCGGGTTGACCCGAGCCAGGTGAGCCGGATATGCCGCGGTCAGTTCCGCGAGAATGTCATGCAAGTCTGCACGGCTCTGGATATCGATCTGGGTGCTGACGAGGCTCGTCCGGTTTCCGGCACGCTTCAAGAGGTGCTGGAGCCGGCCCGCCTACGCCACCATGCCGTGCCCGAGGATGGCGATTACCGTGCTGCGCGTGGTCTCGATCGCCGGCTGTTCGACAGACTGCTCAAGGGTGACTGGATCGCCGCCCATGAGAGCCTGGCCATCGTCGGGCCGGTCGGGGTCGGAAAGAGCTGGTTGGCCTGCGCCATCGGTCACAAGGCTTGCCGTGACATCCGCTCGGTCCTCTATACCCGACTGCCGCGGCTCATCGATGACCTGTCCTTGGCCAAGGGCCGACGGCCGCATCGCCGCGCGCATTGAAAAACCTCGCCAGGGTTGATCTCCTCATCCTCGACGATTGGGGCCTCGAACCGCTCGACGGCAATGCCCGTCACCACCTGCTCGAATCCTCGAAGACCGCTACGGGCGTCGCTCAACACTGGTGACCAGCCAACTCCCGGTGACCCGGTGGTTCGATCTGATCGGGGACCCCCACCGTCGCCGATGCCATCCTCGACCGCCTCGTTCATAATGCTCACCGACTCGAACTCAGCGGTGATCTGATGCCGCGCTGCGTTCCGATCTGATAGCGCGCAGGTGGAGCACTGGCTGAGGAGGTTGCTTTCCTAACTTTGATTGCAGACTCCATTCCTTCCGCGCTTAGGAGGTTTGTCAGCGCCGATCGCAATACGATCCCGCTACCAGTCCCCATTGTTGAAACTCGTCGCCATTCCTGAGAAAAACGCCGGGCAACCGACACCGACTGTCGTTTGTCGAATTCGCGACACATTGTTTCGCCCTGGTTGTCTCCTGTGCTCCGGGTCAAGTCTCTGAACAAACCCCAGAAGGATATTTCTAAGGCTCCCTAGGCGCAATTGGCACGACTTTTGAGAAGTCCTATTCGTGAAACGCGACGCGAGGCGGCACTGGGTGTTCGTACAAGTTGTTCTTCGTAGCTGTGGCTAAGAACCTGGGGCTACGCTCCGGCAAGCTCCTGGTTCGACTGCGTACCCCATTTGCAGCATTCTCACCGGTCTACCTACCAAATACCTGAAGGGAGACAACGATGACTTACCAATGTGCATCGGATCGTGAGGACGAATTCGCGATTTTCCATCATCTTGAGTCTGAAGTTCGCAGCTACTCCCGTCGCTTTCCAGTCGTTTTCGCGACGGCACGAGGAGCTCAGTTGTTTGCGCGCGATGGGACGGCCTATCTCGACTTTCTAATGGGTTGCTCAAGTCTAAACTATGGGCACAATCCCCCACAGCTGAAGTCCGCGCTCGCAGATTACATTGCGAGTGACGGCATCACACAGGGCCTCGATCTGTATAACGAAGCCAAGGAGTCTTTTCTGCGAGAATTCCACGAAACGATCCTTAGGCCGCGACAATTAGACTATGTCGTGCAGTTTCCAGGCCCGACCGGCGCGAACGCGGTCGAGGCAGCCCTTAAGTTAGCGCGCAAGATCACTGGTCGTGCCAACATCATAGCTTTCACCAACGGCTTTCATGGGGTGAGCATTGGCGCTCTCTCCTGCACGGGCAACCGATACCACCGCGCGGCCGCCGGCCAACTGCTCGGCGGCGTGGCCCGGCTACCCTATGACGGCTATCTTGGATCCAGTGTAGACACCGCCGACTACCTTGATCACCTGCTATCGGATCCCTCCAGCGGCGTTGATGCCCCGGCGGCGGTGATTGTCGAGACAGTTCAGGGCGAAGGCGGCCTCAATGTCGCCGGCACGGAGTGGCTGCAAAAAGTGGCGGCCATTGCGCGCAAGCACAGAGCTCTACTGATCGTAGACGACATCCAAGTCGGTGTTGGCCGGACCGATTCGTTCTTCAGCTTCGAGGCAGCGGGTCTCCGCCCGGACATTGTCACAATGGCAAAATCGATATCGGGCTATGGCCTGCCTATGGCCCTCGTCCTCATTGATCGACAACTCGACAGGTGGGAGCCGGGAGAGCACAACGGAACGTTCCGCGGTAATTGCCACGCTTTCGTGACCGCCAGAGCAGCCTTAGAGCAATTTTGGCGGACAGACAGCTTGGTCGCGTCTGTTAGGGCGAAAGGCAATCTGCTGAAAAGCCGACTTGAGCAGATCGCGCAGAAATACGATCCGAGCCGAGCGTCAACCAAGGGCCGTGGCATGATGCGGGGCATCGATCTGAAGTCGGGCGAGGTTGCAGGGCAGGTCATCAGCAAAGCTTTCAAGAGGGGCCTCATTGTAGAAACCTCTGGTCCCAAAGACGAGGTCGTGAAGTGTCTGCCACCTCTTGTCATTGGAGAGGATCAGCTTAGCCAAGGTCTCGACATCCTCGAGGGGGCTATCGATAGCGTGATCGGCAGCACCGTGAACACGGCAGCTTGAGAGGTAATCATAATCGTCAGGGATCTGAATGAGGAGAAACTGACTGCCCGACGTGTAGCAAAGGCATCTCCATTGCAGTGTTCCGTCAGCCGTCTTGGGGTTCACATGGTACGCTTCGCGGTGAAGTGGCCCCAGTCTCAGTCGGCAAACTTCGTGAGCGCGGCCAATCTGATCTCGTATCGCTGCCAATTATCGCTCAAATGGCTGCGCGGCGTAATTTTTTGTGTCCAGCCCTCCGTGCGAAGGCGAGGCGCCAATTCTGTAGCTTCGCTCATGGAGGCTGAATCCCACTTTCGCCGGGCGTGTCAGTGAACTTCGCGGGCGGCGACGGCAGTGGTCTGGCTTGTATCTCCCGGTGCAGGATGTATAGGCCGCTGCCGATGACGACGAGTGATCCGATCAAAGCCCACAGGTCAGGTATATCGCCCGGATCAAGAAGCTGCGCCCAATGCCCCATATCATGCCAGTATACTCGAACGTCGAGGGCGGAGTTGCACCGGCCAGAGGCGGGCTCGCCAAACCCTGCGGCCACTCTTGCGGGCAATGGCCAGGACGTTCCCATCAAGTGGACGCGGACCTCGGACATATCGCGCACAGCAGGGGCCAGCCCGCACGATCTCCGCGATGGTCGCCGAGAACTTCAACTCGGCTGGACTTGGCTAGATCATGCGCTCATTGTGCTGCCGCAGACGCTGCGTGTCATCCGCCTCTGATGGCGTCCAGCTACCTCGACCTGGACCAAGGATTCCAGCCTTGCCGTCGCCATCGGCTAACGGGCGCAGATGGTGGCCGCCTTGTAGCGGCAATCCGAGCGCAAGTTCAACAAACTTGCGGTCGAGCGCTTCGTTGGCCTCCTCACTCGCCGGACGTGCGGACCTACTCACCAAAGCTCAGTCCACCTGCTGAACCTTGTAATATATTTCCTGCATTACGTTTTCAAGAAATGACGTAACTTGAATGTCACATAACATAACGTTCTGCACGGAGGAAATGTGATAGCTTTGTCGGCACTGATCTATAGAAGATGACCGTGCAACGCCACCTTTAGAAGGCTGGTGCGGACAGAGAATAACTCCAGCGCTGCGGAACATGAAATGAGACCGCCCGACATTCGGAAGCTCGTGGTTACCGTGTCATTGAAGACTGTGGACTCGCGGCACCGATGAGAGTAAGCGAGGCCAAAATCCCAATCCAGGGGCTTCCCGTCGGCGGAGCGGGCTCGGAGCCCGATAAGGCGCCTCACGATAAGCAGTACAGTGAAGGAAAAAATCGATGACCAGAGCAATCTCTGACCGTCGTCGACACCCCATACACATAAGGAACGTTCCTCAAAAGGGGCGCGGCGTATTTGCCACTATTCCATTTAAGGCCGGAGACTTAATCGAGTTATCTCCGACATGGGGATTTGATAGGACGGATGAAAAGCTACTGGAGCGCACAGGACTGTTCGAGTACTACTTTGTTCGACCTATCACTCAAACTGTTCAAACTAAAACGTCCGGGTTTGTTGTCTTCGGCCTAATTTCAATAGTAAACCATTCATCAAACCCGAATTCAAAAATAGTGTGGATTGATGAAGAAACGGGCACATGGGTAGGCATCGTAGCACTAAATGACATAAGAGTTGGTGAGGAGATAACACACAGATATGCTAATATAAGCGACTATCCGAACTCTATTACATTCGTGGAATAACTATGCAATTATCTTCTGATTGACGCTTTCCGACTAGCGAGGCATCTGATATGAACGCTAGCCTCGCCGGAGACCGAAGAAATCATGATGATGATGCCACGGCCTCGAGCCAGTAGTACCTGGGCAGAAAACTTGGGGCAATAGTAGTAGTGGCCACGCAGATTGGTATTGACAATTCCGTCCCATTCCGGCTCTTTATATGAATGCACTGGCTTAATGATGTCGGTGCCTGCGTTGCGGACCATTACATCGATCTGCCCAAACCGGTGGACCGTGCCATGTATCAGTGCCTTGCAATCGTCGTGAGACCGCACGTCAGCCCGGTTAGGCGTCACGTTTAGGCGTGACGTTGATTCCTTGCCTCGCAAGTTCGGACTCTGCTTCGCTTAGCTCTTCAATATTGCGCGAAGAAAGGACTATCTTTGCACCCGATCGACCGAAGCAGGTGGCGAGCACCTTCCCTAGACTGAAGGTAGTCAGCATTTCAGGCTCTGCCACGAAATCCGACGAGCTTCGGGTATCCTTCTGAACCAACTACAGAATTGTGATTGAATCGGGACATTACATTTTGACTTAGCTGAGGTCAGGGTGCCATTGTATCAGTGGTCGGAAATGGCGTGATCGACCAATTAATTAAGTCGACGGCACTCTGAAGTATCGCCTCGGTGTGAGCAAGACTACATGAAGCGGCGATGACATGTCCCATGCAGTCTCGATCGTCGCCTTTTCTGACGATCGGCGTCTTGGGTTCAACATAGAACTTGACCTCGGCAACACCTGATACTGCGGCCGCTTGGCTGTGCCCATCGATCCAATCAAGGGTGCCATCGCGATCAGCAATCAGGTGCCGCGCGGCCGCAATGTGCGAATGCCTTCTGCGCAAATCCCATTCCTCACCAATGGCAAGCTTGACATGCTCGATGATGAGATCGACACCGTAGGCCAGTTGAACGAGTTGAGGAAAGGGCGTGCCAGCAAGGCGCGGATTGACTTCAATGACGACCGGGCCACGCTTCGTCCACCGGAACTCAACGTTCGTTGGCCCCCAGCCAAGACCCAGAGCGCGCAAACAGCTCAGCGAAACATCGGCGATGCGCTCATGCTCGTCATCGCCCACCAGGGCCGGAAAGGTGAACTCACGACAAACGAAGTGAGGCGGGCAACCGAAGTCACCCGTGCCAATTGCAACGACCTCATTTCCCATTATTTCAGCGGTATAATAGGGGCCTTGTGCGAATTCTTCGACCAGTATCTTAGGCGAAGACCGCCATATGTGCTTCCCGCCTAACAGATGGGTCGTATGTTCGACTACCTCATCGGCAGTGCGGCACAATCGGACACCGACGCTGCTGTGGCCCATCGCCGGCTTAACTATCACCGGCAGCCCGATCTCCGCGGCAGAATCCTTTATCTCCGCTGCATTGGCCGCTAAGCGATAAGCAGGGATCGGAACACCTGAAGCCGCGAGAAGTTGACGTTGAGTGTACTTATCGAGGCATTGTTCAATAGCTTCCGGGTTCGGTCCGGGGAGATCGAAGTGCCGACAGAGGTTGCCTGCCGTCGCATAAAAAGAATCGGCAGCGCCCGTTATGCCGGCGATTTCATAAGTCGTTCGCAGCCGGGAACATTCGCGGATCAGCGCATCCAGATCATCTGTATCAACACGGATTGATTCAACCCCTTTCGCCGCGAAATGGTCATACCGAGTTGGATCATCCGAAAGGGCTAAAGGCTGAAGGCCAAGACGCTGAGCAGCCTGGAGGTATAACAGACCCGAGCCCATTATCGTGCCTCCAATCAGGATCAGCGCTCTTGCCATTGGCTGTGAACTCCTTCGGTGCGTGCCGTGCGGCGGTCCGAAGGATCGTCGGCATCTTTATAGCCGCGCTTGACCTCAGACCTTGCTCCGAGGCTACCATTTCAACGAGTTTGCTGCGTTAAGAATCTGCGAAATTTATTTCGAGTTTTGTTGCAGGTTTGTAAGCTAGCTCCGTTATTGTGAGCCTCGACTACTTCATCGGCAGTGCGGCACAATCGGACATAGACGCTGCTGTGGCCCATCGCCGGCTTAACTATCACCGGCGTCCGATCTCCGCGGCAGAATCCTTTATCTCCGCTGCATTGGCGTTGCCATTCCCGGAAAACGCGGGATAACCGACACCTGCTGTCGGGTCTGTCGACTCCACGACACAACGGTTTCGCCTGGCTGCCTGCTGCATTCCCGTTTAAGTCATTGAACTAACCGCAGTTAAGACTTTCTAACGCTGCGCCGGCACGATTGGCACGACTTTTGAAACTCCTACTCCGGGAAACGGCTAGAGCTGCCGACCAATATCCATATCATTGGTGACAACTCAATACACATGCCCATTTCCTACCCATCGCCTGTACACCGCTATTAGATGGAGCTATCTCTATGGTGCGACACGATCTAGGAACAGCCACAGCGGCCACAGATAAATATGATATCATTGGCGCGGACGTTCCTGATGAGATGCTTTTCAAGGGCGATCTGTTGGTGGCGTCCCTGTCGGAATCACCGCGCAACGTGAACTCCATTTACTACTACGACGATACAGGATCAAAGTTATTTGAGCGACTCTGTGACGAGCAAACATATTACCTGTTCCGGACAGAAAAAGATATACTAGATCAGTACGCAAAGACGATTTCCGGAATCACAGGTCCTGCGTCTCTCATCGAGCTGGGATCTGGGAACGCCGAGAAAACAACTCTGCTAGTTGGTGCTTATGTGAGAGCGTATGGCCTGACTTCTTACGCCGCCGTGGACATCAATCGCTCGATTTTGGAGAGAGCAGCTGAAAACATTCTCTCAGTGTCGTCGGATTTGAACTTCTTAGGGATCGTCGGAACTTACCAGACCGGGCTCGCGGAGATCAAAAACCTCGTTAGCCCAAAACTTTTATTTTGCCTCGGCAGCACGATCGGGAACATGCACGACGGCGAGTTGGATAATCTCCTCCTGACGGTCCGCTCGGCCTTGTCTCCCGGCGATTATTTTTTGGTCGGGATAGATTTGGATAAAGAAACGGAAATCCTAGAGGCGGCATACAACAATCAAACCGCTATTCTGGCCAACTTATGTGTTCTGCAGCATTTGAATTGGCGCTTCAGTGGGGACTTTGATATATTCCAGTTCCGGCATGTGTCACGTCATAATAAGTCAATGCGCCGCATGGAAACCTACGTGGAGTCTGCGCAGGACCAGGTGATAAGTCTGCGCAGACTGAACTTCTCCTTTCACCTCGAAAAGGGCGAGATGATTAGAACTGAAATCATGAGAAAGGTCGAGTTAAATAGTTTTATTATGGTGTTAAGCCGCTACGGTTTTCGACAAGTCCAATATTGGACGGATTGTAACCAAAGATATGCGGTAACTTTGTTTCAATTGTCGGGCTAATTGGGTGAGATCTCCTTCTGTTATTCGTTCGTTTGCCGCTTCGCCTCAAGCTGCTTTCACCGACGGTGCCGGCTCGTAGAATGTGCTGCCCGAGAGCATGGCCCACACGATCCTCGCATTCTTGTTGGCGAGCGCGACAGCCGCGACATTGGGATGCCGCCTTTGCCGCAGCTTACCGAGCCAAAGGCTTCGGGGATCCTGCTTGCCGGCTGCTTTACCGAGCGCAGCGCGAGCGCCATGGATCATCAACGTGCGCAGATAGCGATCGCCGCGTTTGCTGATACCGAATAGGCGGGCTCGCCCTCCACTGGATCGTTGTTTGGGCACCAGGCCCAGCCTGGCCGCGAACTGACGGCCGGTCTTGAAGCAGGTTCTATTGCCGACGGCGATCAAGGCGGTTGCCGTTACCCCAACGGCTTCCCAGCCCTGGCTTTCGCGCTGACTCAACTACGATCCGCCATATTGGATCTCTGGCCGTACAGAATGAGCCGCGCATTCCCCCGACAGCACCGCATGTTTTCGACTCTCCTCGTTGTTATCGGGCGCTATAGCCTCAGTCGTCCATTAGGATGTGCCCGGTGATGAACGAAGCGCTCGGGCCGGCCAGGTAGAGGATCGCATCGGCGATCTCGTTGGGCTCGGCCCAGCCGCTGTCGAGGCTCGCTTGAAAGGCGAGGAAGATGCCGCGCCGCCAATCCGGGCGGCCGCACCAGCACATCGATTTGGTCAAACCATCAACGATCGTAGATCATCATGACAGGAAGCCTTGCGGCCAAAACCGTCGTCATCTTCGGGCGCAGCAGGAGGTGTGGGCCAAGCCGCCGTCGCACTCTTCATCGAAAGCGGCGCGCGGGTATGCGCAACCGATATCAGCCCGGCCGTTGCCGACCTGGAACGGGACGCGCCTGGCGACATCGTTGGCGTTCATCACGCGTCTAGGACATCGAGGTTTTCGCAGTCGGCGATCGGCTTGCCCGCGTCGACGGAATCGAGAAGGGCAATCTCCTCCCCGTTGGCCTCCACGAGGTTCGCGAACTTCAGAAGGATCCGCTTGCGTGGCCTGCACGATCCTGCCGCGGGCGAGGCTTCGATCAAGAGCGCCCATCCAATCGGCCGTCCACGGCAACCGCGACGATCGTCACCAAGGCCGCCGACGATCGAGTTGCCGGCCGCGAGCGCCGGCGCGATCTTCTAGGAGACCGTGCCTGCTGGAAAATTCGAGGGCAGCACCATGCCGACCACGCCGACCGGCTCGCGCACGATCGGGCCGAGATTGCCCTCCCCGGTGGGCGAGATCTTGCCGAAGACCTTGTCGATGGCTTCGGTGTACCAGCGGATGTTGTTGACGACGTCGTCAAACCGGCCGAGCTCGCGCCGCTGTCGACCTTGCGCTTTGCGGAACTGGCCGTGGAGGCGGGCATTCCGGCCGGCGTCTTCAACGTCGTGCCGGGGCTCGAGCACATTTCCGGCAAGGCGCTCGGATTGCATCCCGACGTCGCGTCATCTCCTTCACCGGCTCCGCCGAAATCGGGCGCCAGTTCCTGCGCTACTCGGCCGACAGCAATTTGAAGAAGGTCGTGCTGGAGTGTGGCGGAAAGAGCCCGCAGATCGTCATGGCGGATGCAGCGGGGAATCTCAACCGGATCGCTGAGAACCTCGCGAACGCCGCGTTCTGGAACATGGGCCAGAACTGCACCTGCGGCTCTCGCATTCTCGTCCAGTCGAGCATCAAGCAGAATTTCGTCAACAGCCTGGTGAAGGCCTGCAACAGCTGGGTGGTCGGCGAGCCCACCGACCAGGCGACCAAGCTCGGCCCCCTGATCGAAGCCTCCGCATTGACGCGGGTGATGGGCGCCATCGACCAGGCGAAGAAGGATGGCGCGACGGTGGTGTCAGGCAGGAACCGGCTGTTCCAGGAAACTCGTGGGTGGTTCGTGAAGCCAACCGTGGTCGACAACGTCGGCCCGGATACTGCTTTGGCCCGGGACGAGATTTTCGGACCGGTGGTCGCCGTCCTGCCCTTCGAGACCGAGGAAGATGCGATCCGCATCGCCAACGCGTCCGCCTATGGCCTCGCCGCCACTGTCTTTTGCACCGACATCAATGTCGCGATCCGTGTCGCCCGGGCTGTCCAGGTGGGAATGGTGGCGGTCAACGGCTATGGGGAGGGCGATATCACCACGCCGTTCGGCGGCTACAAGACCTCGGGCTTCGGCGGCTACGACAAGGGGCTGGAAGCCTTCGATCAGTACACGCAGCTCAAGACCATATGGGTCGCTTTGGGCTAGCGGGGAGTTGCCGAGGAATGAACACGATGACTGACACGATCACCCTCTCGCTCGGCGAGGCCGGCGATCTGTGCCTGCGCATCCTGTGCGATGCCGGGCTCGCCAGGAAGCACGCGGAGGCAGTGGCGGCCGTCATTCCAATGCCACTCGCACGGACTGTATCGATTGATCGTTGCGCGCATGCGGTGGCCACCGGTCGCGTGAACAAAGCGGCAAAGCCGACGGTGATCGACTGGACGCCGTCCATCGTTAAGGTCGACGCCTATCGACCAAGGTTTAGGTCGCTGCTTTTCCCCAATCCGTTGGGAGAGAAGGTCGTCAGAACCTCAGCATTGGCAACGTGCGCACGACAGCGACGTCCTAACTTCATTTCGGACTGCCACACAGATAATTCTGGACATAGCATCGCCTCAAATTAATTCGATTCAAATATGGCCGTTACTTGGATTGGATTCAGAATACCTTCCGACTCGATCACCTGCCTCAATCCGATGCCTTCGACAAGCGCCCGGTGGGCTAGCTTGGCGGCTTTGCTGTATCCTAAGACTGGGTTCAGAGCGGCGGCTAAAATCAATGAATTGTCGTGCAGCGATCTGCAGCGCTCGGCGTCGGCTTCAATGCCCTCAATGCAACGTGTTCGCAAGAGGTCCATGCCTTTTGCAAGCAGGCGTATGGATTGCAGAATGTTGAGAACGATTACAGGTTCCATTGCGTTCAATTGCAGCTGCCCTGCACTGGCAGCAAGCGTGACGGTCAGGTCATTTCCAATCACCTGGAACCCAATCTGATTCATCATCTCCGGGATAACCGGATTGACTTTTCCCGGCATGATGGATGAGCCGGCCTGCATTGCAGGGAGACGTATTTCGCCGATTCCCGCGCGCGGTCCACTAGAGAGCAGGCGAAGGTCGTTGCACACCTTTGACAGTTTTACGGAGATGCGCTTCAATGCGCCGGAGACAGTTACGAAGGCACCGGTGTCCGACGTAGCCTCGACCAGATTGCGCGCGGCACGAACGGCTACACCTGAGATGTTTGATAAATGCGCACAGGCGATACCTGAAAACCCTTTCGGGGCATTTACGCCAGTGCCTATCGCGGTACCGCCCAGGTTGACCTCCGTCATCAGCTGAATAGAGCTCTCAAACAGAAGAATGTCATTCTCGATAGTTGTGGCGAAGGCATCAAATTCCTGACCAAGATACATCGGCACCGCGTCCTGGAGTTGGGTGCGTCCTACCTTGACGATGCCGGCGAACTCCAATCCTTTTTGCCGGAATGCCGCAGCAAGCTCGCGCTGGGAATTAAGCAACGTCTCGCAACAGCGTAGCACGGTTAGCCGAATCGCGGTCGGATATACATCGTTGGTTGACTGGGAAAGGTTGACATGGTCGTTTGGATTGATCGTGTCGTAGTCGCCCGCTCGGTTGCCGATATCCAACAGTGACAAGTTGGCGATCACTTCATTAAAATTCATGTTAGTCGACGTGCCTGCGCCGCCTTGCATCATGTCGACTGGAAAATGTGGTTTTAGAACATCCCCGGCAATAATTCGGTCGCAAGCCCGGGCGATAGCCGCTCCGATGCCGGGCTGGATCAGACCAAGCTCCAGATTCGCCTCAACAGCAGCCTTCTTGACCATTGCCATGGCCACTATGAACTCCGGGAAGTCATGCAGGCGGATGCCCGAAACGTCGAAATTCTCGGCCGCTCGGAGTGTGTGAATTCCGAAGAGAGCATCAGAAGGCAGGTGCCTTTCGCCAACCAGGTCGCTCTCAACGCGCGTGTCCGCTTCCACAGTCACCATTTGCTGTTTTATCCGCGGTTGATACAAACAACTTTGGGCTGGGTCATTTCCTCATAGGCGAACCGCACGCCTTCCCTGCCCATGCTGCCGTATTTAGAGCCTCCGAACGGCATGGCATCGAACCGGTAATCCGAGGAGTCGTTGATCATCACCCCGCCAGCCTCGATCCTGTTTGCCGCCTCAAGCGCGACAGACAGGTTGCTGGTGAAAATGCCGGCATGCAGACTGTATTCCGGCTGATTGGCCATCTCGATGGCTTCGTCGAGGGTCCTGAAAGGAGCAAGCATGACCACCGGCGCGAACACTTCCTCATGCCATAGTCGGCAGCTCGTCGGAGTGCCTTCGAGAACGGTCGGGTGGTAGAGAGAGCCTTCACGCTTGTGGCCGCAAAGCAGTTTGGCGCCGACGTTGATAGCGTCATTGACCGCTGCTTCGGTGCGTTCGGCGACCTCCTGCGATATCATCGGACCGACATCGGTGTCCTCCTGGAAAGGATCGCCTGCCTTTAGCCTTTTCGTTGCGCCGACAAAGGCATCGCGGAAGCGTTCATAAAGCTCGGACTGCACCAGGACACGTTGAGCGCCGATGCAATTTTGCCCGGCAGCCCAGAAGGCGCCTGAAACGCAGCCTTCGACCGCTTTGTCGAAGCAGCAATCGTTCATCACGACGACCGGCGCATTGCCGCCCAGTTCCATCGCGAGCTTCTTGAGCCCGGCTTTCCGGGTAATGGCTTCTCCGGTGGCGAAGCCGCCGGTAAAGGAGACCATGCGGACGTCTCGCGCAGCAACCAGGGCTGTAACGAGCTCTCTGTCGCCGTGAACAACCGTAATGATCTCCCGCGGCAAGCCCGCCTCCAAAAGCGCGGCGACAAGATTAATGGCGGAAAACGGTGTCAGATTTGACGGTTTGAGCAGCACGGCATTACCGCCGGCGATGGCAGGACCGAGTTTATGAGCGACAAGGTTCAGGGGATCGTTGTACGGGGTAATGGCAGCGATGATGCCAAGCGGCTCACGCGTGAACCAGCCCTGACGCAGTTCTGATCCTGCATAGGCGTCGAAGGGCACGATCTCGCCGGCGTTGCGTTTCGCCTCTTCGGCGGAAAGCTTCAGCGTGTTGACGCAACGAAGCACTTCCTTGCGGGCCTGATTGATCGTCTTGCCCGATTCGCGGACGATGGTCTTAACGAATGTATCACGACGACTCTCGACAATTTGCGCGGCGGACTCGAGGATACTGGCACGCCCATGCCTTGGCAGGTTGCGGGAAATCTCGGCCCCGCGATGAGCCCCCGCCACAAGTTCGCCGATCTCGCACGCATCTGTTGCATCAACCGTGCCAACATCCGATCCGTCATAGGGGCTATTGACGGTGATCGTCGCCAAGCTGGTCGTGACGTGAAGTTTTGCAGCGGTCATAAGCCGGCTTCCTCTTTCGTTGTGGCGCGCCCTGCGGCGGGTCCCCAGGCTTGCCGGACAGGCGAGGTTCAAGTCGCTGCCCCACCAATTCCCTGCAACGAATTTGATCATGCCTGGGCAGTTGGTATGATCGGTACGAGCGCCCGTGCTCAGTCAGATCTTCTGGCCCTCGATAACAAGGTCGTCGATCACGCTACGCACCGCCTTATCGGCAATCTCGACAATCTCGTCGACTTCAGCCTTGGTGGTCACGAGCGGCGGCGCGAAGCCGAGGATGTCGCCATGCGGCATAGCGCGGGCAATGAGGCCGCGCTCACGCGCCGCCTTTGAAATGCGGGCGCCCACCTTGAGCGTCGGATCAAAACGCTTGCGGTTGTCGCGGTCGGCGACGAACTCGATGGCACCCATGAGACCGACGCCGCGGACTTCGCCAACGATCGGCAGCTGCGCGAACTTCTCCTTGAGCTGCGCTTGAAAATAGGCCCCCACGTCGCGAGCATTGCCAGGCAGGTCTTCCTTCTCAACGATATCGAGCACAGCGTTGGCCGCGGCAGCCCCAATCGGGTGACCGGAGTAGGTGTAACCGTGTGAGAACGCACCGACCTTGTCAGCTCCGTCTTCCAATACCTTGTAGACTTGCTCGCCAACTATGGCCGCCGAGAGCGGGAAGTAAGCCGACGTCAGACCCTTCGCAATCGTGATCAGGTCGGGCTCGATGCCGTAATGCTGCGAGCCGAACATGGAGCCGGTGCGGCCGAAGCCAGTAATGACCTCATCAGCAATGAACAGAACATCATGCTTCTTCAGCACGGCCTGGATTGCTCCCCAATAGCCTTCCGGCGGAGGCGTGATGCCGCCAGTGCCTAGTACCGGCTCGCCAATGAAGCCGCCGACATTGTCCGGACCCAGCTGTTCGATTAGCTGATCAAGCTCTTCCGCACGCCGGGCCGAGAATTCGCGCTCGGTCTCCCCAGGGTTAGCGCCCCAATAGTGATGTGGAACGCCCGTGTGAACGATATGCGGCAGCGGCAAGTCCCATGTATCGTGGTAGAAGCTCATTCCGGTCATCGAGCCGGAGATGACGCTGCAGCCGTGATAGCCGCGCTCGCGCGAGATGATCTTCTTCTTGTTGGGCTTGCTGCGCAGGTTGTTGTAGTACCAGACAAGCTTGGCTTGCGTCTCGTTGGCGTCGGATCCAGACATGCCGTAGAAGACCTTGCTCATCCTGCCAGGCGCCATTTTGACGAGACGATCAGACAGGATCGCCAGCTCGTCCGTCGTATGCGCCGCATAGGAGTGGTAGTAGGCCAGACGGAAGGCCTGGCGCGAAATCGCCTCAGCGACTTCGGTTCGGCCATAGCCCACGTTTACGCAGTAGAGTCCGGCGAACCCGTCGATCAACTGATTGCCATGAGCGTCCTGAATCCGGATGCCTTGGCCTGTTTCCACGATGGTCGGGTCGCCAAGCTTGCCCGAGGCAAAATCCTTAAGCTGCGTAAAAGGATGCAGGACAGAGTTTCTGTCCTTTTCGCTGATGTCCTTGATGTTGATCGTCATAAGACCTGCCTTTCGCTGCCGCATCTGCGGCCAGAAATCTGGAAGGTGACCGAACCCTGCTTGGATGGGAAAGCGCAGAACATCAGGGACCTTTCGCTTCGACGTATGCCGTCGGTAGAAAGCTATGCCTGCTCGACCGCGACCTCTATTCCACACCAGGAAGCGGCAAATAAAGCTATAGCCTTGGTCACACGCAACAGCGACGATAGGCTCACGCGCTCATCAACGGCATGAATGTGCTCGGCGACGGGTCCGTAGACAAGGCTGGTCATGTTGCCGTGTAAGGTGAACACTGCAGCGTCGAGGTAGCAAGGCATCACAAAGCGCTGAAGTTCCCGTTGGGAACTTTCAGCCAGGGAATGCGCTCGAGCCAGAAGCGCTTCCGCTTCGCCTCCTGGCGTAAGAACATATCCGCTCTGCTTCACGCCGACCCACTCGATCTCTGGCTCGGGACATCCTTTCAACTGCGGGTCGTTCGAAAATGCCTGTCTGAGGAACCTCTCAAACCTGGAGGCTCGCGCCTCTGCCACCTCGCCGGGGTAGAAGCCGATCCGGCCTTCAAAACGACACTCGCTTGGCACGGAGGCAAGCCACTCGCCTCCCGATATGGTGCCGATCGTCAAAGCTATTGGGTTGTCAACGCCAGCGAAATCGGGCTGAGATATCGGTCTCTCCGCAATCCACTCTTGCTCGAGCTGGCGGAGACGCTCGATAGTGCGAATAGCGATATCGATCGCGCTCCTACCCGCCGCAACCTCGAAAGGGTGCGCGGGAACCCCCCGGACTGTGATAGCAAATTTCAAGACTCCGGTATTCGCGCTGACAAGCTTCTCGTTCGTAGGCTCCGAAATCAGAACTGCATCGGCGTGGAAACCCTCGGCTAGAACCATTGCCGCTCCATTGCCCGTGGTCTCTTCTTCAATCACTGACTGGAACTGAACTGGACCTTTCAGTTTATAGCCCGCGGCCGATAGCGCATCGAGCGCGAACAGGTTTGCCGTCAGGCCAGCCTTCATATCGCCGGCGCCGCGGCCATAAAGCCAGTCCCCGTCGCGAGTGGCCGAGAACGGCTCATATTTCCAACGGCTGCTTGTGCCGACCGGCACAACATCAACATGTGCGTTGAGCGCTAGAGACCTACCGCCTTGGCGCGGCGTCCGCTTCAATCCTACAACAACGGTCGAATCTTCGAGGGCAAAGCTCGTCGGTGAGAAAGCCGGATCTTTGCCGATACGATCCGAATCGATCGCGAACCTTTGCACGTCATAGCCACGTTTCTGGAGCGCGTCGGATACTATCCCTTGAACGCCTGCTTCCATGCCTCGCAGGGAGGGGGTACGGACCAACTGCGTCAAAAACTCGACCTGTTCATTGAAACGGCATTCAACTGCCTTGATGATCCGGTCGATATCCGAGGGCGCCAAAGGAGAGCTGTCGAGTGCAATACCACCAGCGGGATGCGGCACAGAACTTCGTTCGGTCACGTTTGCTCTCCTGACGTATCTAATACGATGTATCTCTACCCAGTGCGCAGCGTAAAGCTAACGTCTGCTGTCGACATGGCATATTTTTTGCACTTATTGCTAAGGCGACTTTGGCACTTTGATACCTTCGCGGCGAAAGGGGCGTTTCAGAAACGTGACGTTGTTCGTGGCGGCGGATGTGGGCGCAGCCCGCGCCTATAGAGACCCTTGTATCGCGGGCAAGCACCAACAAAGTGTACGGATAAACGTATGCCTATGGAATCGAATCGTGCCGCGCCGGCGGTTCGACCGGTGTTACTGCCCGGCGACAAGCCTAGACGTCCAGGCAGACCGTGGCGGATAACTGCGGAAGGATACGAATGACGTTATACTGCCCCAAGCAAGATACTGGTCTCTGTCGAGGCAACTCCGTCAATGCTTCGTACTTCTCGAAGTGCACGGTCGAGATCGGAAAGGCTTTCGGCGCGGAGCTCTGCGATGTAATCCCAGACCCCATTCGTCGTATAAAGAGACACAACTTCAGGAATTCCGTTGAGCGCCTTGATGAGCGCCGCGGGTTTCTTGCTAGTGGTCCTTACCCCCATCACTGCGCGCAAAACCGTCTCGTCCAGTTCTTGTCGAGTGCGCACCGTGAATCCGCGCACTGCACCGGAAGATATCAACCGGTCTAGACGCTTCTGGATCGTGCCTCTCGAAACCTGCAGTTTCGCAGCAAGGACTGCAACTGGCATTCGCCCATCCTGGCGCAGAAGCGCTATTAGTCGCCTATCGAAATCGTCCAATGCTCCACCTCTGACAATCTGCCCACTTTGATATCGCAATCTGCAACCCAATACTAGCAGTTCGTGAGCAAATCGGTGCTTTACGCCAGCCATGGCGCCGAAGTAGAGTCTCGAAGGTCAACCCTTGCGGAAAGCCGATCTTTCACTACAGACGTAATTCATTCTGAAGATGTCGGTAGAGCTCCCCAGGGGGTGGGGGTAGACAGGATTTGCTCCCGGCAGGGTATCGCGTCCGACTGTGCGGGGAATTGCATGAGTCACTATTCCGCCTTTTCCATTCTCCGCAATGGCCTATCTGGCAACAAACACTGGGCGCGTGCTTGGCGCGATCCGGCGCCGAAGCCAGCTTACGAGGTTGTCATCGTGGGTGGTGGCGGTCATGGCCTTGCCACCGCCTACTACCTCGCCAAAGAGCATGGAATTCGAAACGTCGCCGTCCTCGAGAAGGGTTGGCTCGGGGGCGGCAACACGGGTCGCAACACGACTATTGTTCGTTCAAATTACATGATGCCCGGCAACACCATGTTCTATGAGCGATCGATGCAGCTTTGGGAAAATCTAAGCCAAGAGCTAAACTACAACGTAATGATGTCGCGGCGCGGTTATTATTATCTGTTCCATTCGCCGGGGCAGGGGGATACGGCACGTCGACGCACCAACATCATGCGTGCTAACGGCATCGACGCCGAACTTTTCGATCGCCCAGAGGTCATGAAGCGACTTCCGTACCTCGATTACTCCGAGAACGCGCGCTTTCCCATATACGGCGCAGCATACCAGGGCCGCGCCGGTACCGCACGCCATGACGCAGTTGCTTGGGGCTACGCACGCGCGGCTGACAGACAGGGGATCGATCTCATCCAGCAGTGTGAAGTGACCGGCTACCTATGGAACGATGGACAGATAGTTGGAGTCGAGACAAGCCGTGGCCCGATCCGTGCAAGCAAGGTAGCGCTCGCGGTTGCTGGGCACACTAGCCATCTGGCAGCCAAAGCAGGACTTCGCCTGCCGATAGAGACACACGTCCTTCAGGCATTTGTCACCGAACCGCTGAAGCCTTTCGTTGATCACGTGATAATATTCGGGGCGGAGCACTTTTACATCAGCCAGTCTGATAAGGGCGGGCTTGTGCTAGGCGGCGATCTTGATGGGTTCAACTCCTATGCTCAGCGCGGTGGACTGCCAATCCTCGAGCATACGCTTCAAAGCGCGAAAGCATTGATGCCATCTCTCTCGCGGCTAAGGCTTTTGCGGCATTGGGCGGGTGCCATGGATATGACAATGGATGGCTCTCCCATCATCGGCAAAATGCCCGTCGACGGACTTTGGCTGAATGGCGGCTGGTGCTACGGCGGTTTCAAGGCGACACCTGCATCGGGATTTTGCTTCGCTTGGACTATTGCAAGAGGAGAACCGCATCCGGACAGCGCAGAATTCACGCTGAAGCGCTTCGAGCGCGGTTACCAGATCGATGAAACGGGCGCCGGCCCCCACCCAAAGGCGCATTGAGGTTCGCCCATGCTGAGGATTGAGTGCCCGGTCTGCGGGCTTCGGGACGAAACTGAGTTTGCCTACGGCGAAGATGCTACTGTTCGACGACCAGATATGGACGAAACGGATGTCAAGATTTGGCATGACTACGTGTTCATACGCGATAACCCTCGCGGTCCGCATAAGGAATACTGGCATCACGTCGTGGGGTGCAGACAATGGATTCGGGTTGAACGCGATACACTGAGCCACGAAATCCTTGGTTCTATCTTGGCTCGCGAGGTGGCCGCATGACAGCGCGACGGCTTCCAAGTGGTGGACGTATCGATCGGTCTCGTAAGGTCCGCGTCCAATTCGACGGTCGGCCGTTGCCGGCATATGCGGGCGACACCCTAGCCTCAGCTTTGCTCGCAAGTGGCCAGAAGATTTTAGGTCGCAGTTTCAAATATCACCGGCCCCGCGGCCTGGTTGCAGCGGGTGTTGAAGAGACAAATGTGCTTGTTCACCTTCGGGACCGCGATCGTCATGAGCCCAATACGCAGGCAACGATGGTGGAAGTCTTCGAAGGTCTGACTTCGACGTCCCAAAACGCTTGGCCGAGTCTTCGGTTTGATCTCGGCGCAGTGAATGGGCTCATGTCGCGATTCTTCGGCGCAGGCTTCTACTACAAGACCTTCATTGGCCCCTTCAGCGGGACCAAGTTTTGGATGTTCTGCGAAGGTTTTATCCGCAAGGCCGCTGGAATGGGCCGGGCCAAGGTGCTCGCCGATCCCGATCACTATGAAAAAATAAACGCTTTCTGCGATGTCCTAGTCGTTGGTGCTGGTCCCGCAGGAATCGCCGCTGCGCTCGCGGCAGGTCGCAAGGGCGACAGTGTCATTCTGGTTGAGCAGGACTGCGCCATTGGCGGATCACTTCTCAGCGAGCCGGCTGATTCGCCGCCCGATGCGTGGCTCGCGAAGGCTGAGTTCGAATTCAAAGATCTTCCTAACGTTCGTGTGCTGACGCGTACCACGGCATTCGGTGCATATGACTGTGACGTGTTCGGCCTTGTAGAGCGAGTACAGGATCACTTGCTCGCGCCTGAGCAGGGAAGACCACGGCAGCGTTATTGGGTTGTGCGAACCAAGCGGGCCGTCTTGGCGACCGGCGCGATCGAACGACCCATGGTTTTCGCCGGCAACGATGTACCCGGCGTAATGCTGACCTCCGCTGTTCGGAGTTACCTGAACCGGTATGCTGTCCTAGCTGGGGAAAGGATCGTCGTAGCGACAAACAATGACAGCGCCTACACCGCTGCCATCGAACTCGCGAATTCCGGTGCCATAGTTACAATTTGCGATATGCGCAACGAAATCCCCGCACAACTTGGCCAGGAGGCGAAGCGCGCGGGCATAGTCGTTTGGCCCGGTCATGCAGTCCTGAAAGCGGAGGGTGGGAAACGCGTAAAAGCAGCACAGGTTGTTCCCGTCAGGCGCGATGGTAAAGCGATCGGCAGAGGCGTACGCGTCGATTGCGATATTGTCACCGTTTCCGGTGGTTGGACTCCAACTCTGCATTTGTGGACCCAGCGCTTCGGAAATCCACAATACGACAAGGATCTGGACGCATTTGTACCGACGCCGGAAAAAGGAGCGTTCACATGCGTTGGCTCGCTCATCGGTTCCCCATCGCTTCGCGAAGCTCTCGCCCAAGGCGATAGGGCCGGCGGAGGTACCGGAGAGGAACCCGGACTATTTGGCCGATCTGATTTCTGGGGTCGCAACCTTCTGCCGGTGGCTATCATCACCAAGGCAGATGGTAGCATTCCCGGTAAGGCGTTCGTGGACTTCCAGCATGACGTGAAGCTGGCTGATATCGATCAGGCCCACTTGGAGGGGTATGTCTCGGTTGAACATCTGAAGCGCTATACAACCTCAGGCATGGCGGCCGATCAGGGCAAGACTTCGAACCTCAACGCACTTGCCCGCATGGCCGAATTGCGAGGCCTTACCATGTCCTCCGTTGGCACCACGACCTTCCGCCCACCGTATACTCCGGTCACCATTGGCGCCATCGTTGGCCATGATCACGGTTTGAATTTCCGCCCAACCAGACTTTCAACCATCCATGGCTGGCATGAGGAAAATGGTGCCGAGATGATCGACGCGGGTGCGTGGCTGCGGCCATGGTACTATCCGACCAAGGGCGAAGATATCAATGACGCTTATGTTCGTGAAGCCGCGCACGTACGCAGGCATGTCGGCATTGTGGATGTGTCCACGCTCGGTAAAATCATAGTGCAGGGACCTGACGCAGCGGAATTCCTCAATCGCGTTTACGTGAACGGCTTCAAGACGCTTCCCATTGGAAGGCTACGCTACGGCGTAATGCTGCGCGAGGATGGCTTCGTGTTTGATGATGGCGCAACCGCGCGCCTTGGCGAATGCGAATACTTCATGACGACCACCACAGCGAATGCGGCTAAGGTGCTGGCCAACGCTGAGTATCTCCTTCAGACCACCTGGCGCGATCTTAGGGTGCATGTCACGTCGGTCACAGACCAGTGGGCGGCTATCGCGATTGCTGGCCCGAAATCCCGCAGCGTTCTGAGCGATTTGACAGGGACAGATCTGGGCAATGACACACTACCCAACAATCACTTCACTCATGTCAAGATCGCCGGAGTGGCTTGCCGCCTTCATCGCATGAGCTACTCAGGTGAGCTGGCCTATGAGCTTTATGCTCCAGCCAAGCGTGGCCGTACGATCTGGGAGACTCTTATTGCGGTCGATGCTTCATATCAACTCAAGCCGTATGGTGTCGAGGCGATGGGCGCCCTGCGCATCGAGAAAGGCCACATCGCCGGTTCGGAAATCGATGGGCGCACGACCCTGAAGGATTTAGGTCTGGAGGGCTTCGCTTCGGGCAAGAAGCCCTTTGTTGGCTCCGTCCTGCGAAAGCGTCCTGTCCTTTTAGACGCAATGCGCCCTTCGCTAGTAGGACTAGAAATCGCCGGCGATATTGGCGCGCGGGCAGGCTCCCTTCTTTATGGGCTAAATGCTCCCACCAAGGGCCATGGTGAAGGCTGGGTGTCTGCTGTGACATATTCTCCAAGTCTCAAAAAAAATATCTCGTTGGCGCTTCTGTCGCGGGGACCGCAGCGTTTCGGCGAGACGATCCAGGTCATCGATTTCGTGGGCAATCAAAGACTGGAAGCGAAAGTGGTCTCCCATCATTTTTTCGACCCTGAAGGACGTCGCCAGAATGGCTAG
>NZ_RZSF01000370.1:0-6078 GCF_004023325.1 Mesorhizobium sp. M1A.F.Ca.ET.072.01.1.1
GCGGCATGCCGTGCAGTTGCAGCCCCAGGAAGTCCGCCAGCGTCAAGCCCGTCAGGCTGCCGGGGCCGTCGCTGCCGCCAGCGGCGATGAGGATCGCCTCGACATTGCTCCAGGTGAACGGCGTTTCGGGTTTCGGAGGCTGCGCCTTACTTGTGGGCATCGTTGCCACCCATCTGCATCTGCCCGTCCATCTGCATCAGCATGGCGCCGCTCTGAACGCTGCCCTGCGTGGGGCCGACCACCTGATCGGGCAGCACCACGGCAACGTTCTGCATCATGCCCTGGTCCTCATGGTCCAGGATGTGGCAGTGGAGCACGTATTCGCCGATATAGCGCTCGTAGCGGGTGCGCAGCGTGATCGTGTAGATGCCGGAGAAACCTGCGGGTAGCGATTGCGGGATGAGGCTCTTGATCCACAGCGTGTCCTTCCACACGCCTTTCAGCCCCGGATATTGCGGATCGTAGGGCGCGCCGCCGGCATCGTCGACCGCGCCCGGCGCGCTGACGTCCTTGCCGTTGGGATCAATGATCGAGACGATCTGGAACGGATTGACGTGGATGTGGAACGGATGGCTGACGAAATGCGACTGCAGCACCCATTCCTGCGCCTTGCCGAGCGGCAACTGACGGTCGATGCGGGTGGGGTCGTAAGGCTTAGCGCTGGCGGTATCGAGCGTGTTGCCGACTTCGAATTTTACGCCCGGTCCCGTCGTGTCGATGAAGAAGGTCAGCTCCTGCGTGCCGTTGCCCTTAACCTCGTTGTCCGTGACGTCGGGATGCGGCGTGAAGCTCGTCAATTTCGTTCCCGTCTTGAGGTCGGCCACCACCGTCGCTTTGATATCCGTTGGCATATTGGTCTCGGCCAGCGCGACCAGCTTATGGTTGATGTAGCTTTCCACATTGTCGACCGGGGTTCCCGGCGCGACGTCGACCAGGCCGAGCAACTGTGGGCCAACCTCCAATCCATTGACCACACCCGACTTCGGCGCCGACGAGTCGATCACGCAGTAGCGTCCGGCCTCCGGGAACACGACCAGCGCATCGAAGCGATAGCCGGGCTGGAAGGTTGCCAGCTTGGTCATTTGTCCCGCTGCCATCGTCAGCCCGTCGGCCGCGACCAGCATGTAGGGCACGGGGGTGGTATCGCATGTATCCTTGATGAAGGCCGCGGTGGCGTCGGCCCTGAGCAGCGTCTTCGCGCCCGGCTTCAGCTTGCCGTCGAGCACCTTGAAGAACTGCAGGCTGATCGTGTCGCGCACGCCGGCATGGATCATGCGCCAGCGCTCGATCTGGCCTTGCGTCGCCTTCATCGGATCGTTTGGATTGAACACCTTGCCGTTGAGCGATGTATATCGTCCCGACGCCGGCCAGGTGCCGGGGCCGAACTGGTCGTATCCCTCGATGCCGCCGACGTCGCCCGGATCGCAGATATAGCGGCCGTTGATGTCCTGCTTGATCGGGCCGAGTTCGCCAGGCTTGGCCGCTGGCGCGCGGCAGGCATACTGGATCTGCTGCATCACCAGCACGCGCTCGGCGACTGCCGAAGTCGGAATCAGCGTGTCGATGTCGCCATGCGCGGAAGGCGTCGGAGGACGGTTGCCGCGAACGATCAGCGCTCCAGCCATGCCGCTCGACACCTGCAGCGCCGTCGAGCCGTGGCGGTGCGTATGGTACCAGAAGGTGCCCGAAGGATGGTCCGACGGGATGTTGTACTCATAGGTGAACTTCGTCTGCGGGTTGATCGACAGTAGCACGTTGTCGCTGTTGCCCGACGGGCTTACCCATAGCCCATGCGTATGGAGGTTGGTGCCGTTGAAGCAATGTGGGATGTCCGGCATCTGGCCGCCCGGCATGCAGCCGGGGTCGCCGGGCTGCGGACCCGCTGGCAGCTGGTTGTCGAGGGTGATGCGCACCGTGTCGCCGGGAATGGCCTCGATCGTCGGCGAGACGTAAGGCGCGTTGGGATCGACCCCCTTGCCGGTGTAGCCGCGCAGATGCACCTTGTCATATCCGCCGGTCGACGGATTGTAGATCTGGTTGTCGATATATTCGATCTTGAGATCGAGCAGGCGGTCGCCGCGCACCGGCGCCGTGTTGCCGGGCAGCGGCGCAGCAGGCGCCAGTTCTTTCAGCATCGGCTTGGCGATCGGCGCGCGCTCGTCCTGCAGCACCGGCGGATTGTTGATCTCGGCCGCCGCGGGTAGCGCCGTGAACGGCCCCAGGCCGCAGATGAAAACACCGGCGAAAAGCCGGGCACGCGTCATCGATCCTCCACTTACCATGGGGCTCCCCTCACACTGGCTCTGGATTGTCCTCTACAAGCATATTGCTCTCGATCCGCAGGTATGTCCAGCTTTGGAGGTTGTATATCGCGAAATTTTACTTGAACGAAATCTTTTCGCCGCTTTATTACGGTTGGCTTATACAGCTAATAATCATTTCATTTTGAATTTTCGGTCTATTTGTAATAGTTGAGAGGTGGCAGGGTTGCCGCGCGAAACCGCCGCAATCCCGGCGCGCCGCCCATCATGCAACCCTGCAAGCCGCAATATTCACATCAACTCCGACCTTCGCGGCGCAGCAGCCGCAAAGGCGACAAAAAGGGGAGCTACCGGGTCCGCGTGGCGCAGGATCAGAACTTCTTTCCCAGATTGACCAGGAAGCCGTTGTCCGTATCGCCATCGCTGCCGAACAGGCCGCGATACTCGAGCCGCACCGCAAAATCCTGCGTCGTCTGGATGTTCATGCCCAGGCCCAGCATGAAGCGGTCCCGACCCAACCCGTCGATGGAGGTGCGGTAGAAGGGCCCGCTCAACATGTCGGCATAGTTCATGGTGATGGCGCTGTCGCCCTGGAAGTCGTGCTGATATTCGAGCCTGAGCTGCGGCGAGATCACCCCGAAACTGACGGGGTATTTGTAGGCCAGTGTGAGACCGAGATTGCCGGTCGTGGTGTCGATATCCTGCTCGCCGTAGTGCAACGCCAATGACGGGTCGCCCTCCTCGGTGAAGGCATCCAGCGATGCTCGGGCGACATCAAGACGGGCGTAAGGCGTAACCTGCCAGTCCTGAACCTGATACTTGGCGCCCGCCGACACCGAGGCGAACCACTGGCCGCCGTCGCGGTCGCCGGTGACGAAGCCGCCGCCCGATGTCAGATAGCGCCGCGAGTCGAAGGACAGCCACTGGTATCCGAGCAGGCCGTCGATGAAGAAGTTCTGGCCGGGATGATAGCTGGCATAGAGGCCTGCCGTGTAGGCATGGCCTGTGCTGCGGCTGCCATTGTCACCGATGTCGCTGGCATCGCGGCCATAACCCATGCCGAGACCGATCGCGAAAGCGCGGCTGAGGCGATAGTCGATGCCGGCGCTGAGGCCGGTGGTCTGGAATTTGTAACCGTCATCGCCCTCGCGTTTGCCGATATTGATCGAGCCGCCGGTCCAGATCGTCACCTTGCTGTGGCCGAAGCTGCCTGTGCCGAAGCTGCCTGGCGTGCCCGCCGTGGTGTTGTCGTCCATATAGGACCTGAACGGTCCGTCCTGGGCGGTCGCCTGGCTGCGTCCGCAGGATTGGCCCTGCGGAACCAGCTCGTTGTCGCCGCACGTGCTGTCGAAAGACAGGGCGATCCCCTGGACGAAAGCCAGGCCGTCGGTCGGCTCCTGTCCGTCGTTGCTGTCATGCAGGCCTTCGAGCCGCTGCTGGAAATTGTCGATCTGCGAGGTGGCAAAACGGCGCGCTGCCTCGGTCTCAGCGTTGAGGATGCCCATGACCTCGCTATCCTTGGTCGGATCCGGGCGGGACTCGACGTTGATCATGATCGATGTCACGGCCGACGTGGCATAGGCATTGCTTATGGTGAACGTCACCGTAGCCGTGCCTTCGAACGTCGTCGTCGGCGTGAAGGTCATCTGGAAACCGTTGAGCGCCGTCGTGCCTGACGAGGGCGGAGGCACCGAGACGAGACTTGCTGTCGTGAACGGGCCGCCGGTGGCGTCCTTGGTCAGGTCGACGATTACGGCCTTGCCCGATACCGTCGTCACAGTCTGCGGGACGGGAACCGGATGCGGCCTGACATTGATCGTGACCGTGGCCGGTGCCGAGGTTCCGCCCGGTCCGGTCGCCGTGTATTGCAGGGTGTCCGATCCGACGAAGGAAGTCGCAGGCGTGTAGGAGATCGCGGTGCCGCTGACCGTCGCGGTACCGTGTGCTGGTGCGGTGGAGATCGCTATGGAGGTGATATCGCCGGTGTCGTTGTTCGTGACGTTTATGGTGATCGCCTGTCCGTCAAGCGTCTCGGCTGTATCCGGATTTGCGACCGGTGGGTTGCTTCCGATCGCAAGCGTATAGCTCGCCGCGCCGGTGAAGCCGAGGTTGTCGGTCGCCGTAACGGTGATGGGGAACGAGCCGACAACAGTGGGAGTGCCCGAGAGCGTGCCCGTCGATGACAGCGTCATTCCGGCCGGTAGCGAGCCGCTTGTCAGCGCAAAGCTGTAAGGGCTGGTGCCGCCACTGGCCGTGATCGTCTGACTATAGGCGACGCCGTATTGGGCGGCTGGTAGGGTGGCAGGGGCCAGCGTGATCGTCGGCGCATTGATCACCAAAGTGTAGGCCACGCTCCCGGTGCCGGGCGTGCCGCCGGTGCTGTCCGTCGCCGTCACGGTGAAGTTGAAGCTGCCGGCAGCGGTGGGCGTTCCCGCAAGCGTTCCCGTCGAAGAAAGCGACAGACCTGCCGGCAGCGTCCCGGCAGTCACCGAAAAGCTGTAGGGGGCGCTGCCGCCGCTCGCCGTCATCGGCTGGCTGTATGCGGTTCCGGCCGTGCCGGACGGAATGCTGGCGGGCAAAAGGGTCAGGCTGGGCGTGCCGACGGTGAAGCTGTATATCCGCGCGCCGATCTGGCCGTGAGTATCGGTTGCCTGGACCGTGAAGGAGAAATTGCCGGATTGCGTCGGGGTGCCCGACAGCACGCCCGCCGAATCCAGCGACAGGCCGTTCGGCAACGCGCCGGCGCTGACCAGGAAGCTGTATGGCGCGACGCCGCCGGTTGCGGTGATGGTGGCCGAATAGGCCGAAGCCGCCGTCGCATCAGGCAGCGTGGTCGGGGCGACCACAATGGACGGCGCCGCGACCTGCAGGACGTAGTTTTGCGTTCTGGCAAACGGCGCACCGGCGCCGGTGCTGCTGTCTGTCGCCTGCACCGAGAAGGTGAACAGTCCAGTCACCGTGGGCGTCCCGGAAAGCAGGCCCGAATTCGCCTCAAGGGCAAGGCCTGCCGGGAGCGCTCCCGCGCTGATGGCATAAGTGTAAGGCGCGGTGCCGCCGGACGCCGTGTATTGCTGACTGTAGGCGGTGCCATAGGTCGCGGTAAGGGTCCCCGCCGGTGGTGTCAGGGCAAGCGTCGGCGAGCTGACGGAAAGCGTAAACGGCTGCGAGATCGCGACCGGACCGGTGCTGCTGTCGGAGCCTGTCACGCTGAGGTTGAAGCTGCCCGCTTCGGTCGGTGTTCCGGAAACGGTCACGCTGTTCGCCGTCGTTCCCGTCTGGGAGAGGCCGGCCGGCAAGCCGGCCACGCCCAGCGTGTAGGGCGCCGCGCCGCCGGAGGCGGTGAAGGTCTGCGTATAGGCAACGCCGACTTGCGCGGTCAGCGCCGCCGACGGGCTCACTGTGATCGTAGGGTTGCTGACCGTGATCGTTACGGTCGCCGGAGCCGATGTCCCTGCCGAGTTGGTGGCCGTATACGTGAAGCTGTCCGCGCCGTGGAAGCCAGCATTGGGCTGGTAGGTTATCGACAGGCCACTGGCTATCGCCGTGCCGTTGGCCGGCGAAGATCCGATGGCCACCGAAGTGGGTGTCCCGCCGGTGATGTTGAGCGTGATCGGATTGGCGCCGCTGTTATAGGCGACCGTGGCCGATACCGGGTTCGCAACCGGGGGGATGTTGACGATTTGGAGGCTGTAGCCGCGCGGCGCGCTCGAATAGGGACCGGTGCCGGTGCTGCTGTCGGTCGCGGTGACAGAGAAACTGAAGTTGCCGGCCGCGCTTGGCGTGCCTGAGATCGTCCCGGTGGAGGCGGACAAGGCAA
>NZ_RZSF01000371.1:0-6011 GCF_004023325.1 Mesorhizobium sp. M1A.F.Ca.ET.072.01.1.1
GCAAAGCGCGCCATCGCTTCACGAAGCGGTCCGAGCAGAACTTCTGGAGCGGATAATGGGCGGAATTTATCAGCCCGGTGCGCTCATCCCGTCCACGGCAATGTTGAGCGAAGAATTCGGGGTCAGCCAGTCATAGACAAGCGCGTCGAAATTGGACCAGGTGCCGACGAGGATGAATATAATGATGACGCGGGCAAGGCGGCCGACGATCTCGGCAACGCTCAGCCGCGACGTGCCGAGGAAGAGCTGCGTTCCGTAGAACAATACGACCAGAACGAAGAGCACCCGAAGCAGCGGCTCGAGATCTGCGCTCAGCGCTTCGTATGCACGCTGCGAGAAATTCTGGCCCGACGCGTCGATACGCTGCAGCAGCTCGCCAATGAAATCCTCCACCGCCCTGCCCTACTCCGCTTGCCCGGTCAGATCATTGATTGCGGCCAGTGCCGCTCTGCCGGATGGGTTGACCAGCCACATCGGCCCGCATTCACTGCGCGGATCCTCCGCGTAGCCGAAGAGATTGGCCGGCCGCTTGCAGGGCGCAGTCTTTTCCTTCGGCGTGCCGCAGCCGGTCGTGAGGAGCATGATCGCGACGATGGACATGACCATTGAAACCTTCACTGCGCTCATTCGTAGGTGAGCGCTTTTCTGGTGTTGGAGATGTCGGTGAGCTTGCGCTGGTTGTCGGCCTGCAGCGACTGCACCGCGCCGTTCATCGTGCCGATCATCTCGTTCAGCGTAAGGCCGGTCTGCACCTGCAGTTGCGTGTTCTGATCGATCGAGCCCTTGATGTCTTTCGAGGTTCCGATCCCCTGCCCCGCGCTTTCGAGCGCAGCCCGCCGGGTCTCGACGGCCTGCTGCGAGCCGTTGATCAGGGCGGAAACCCCAAGCACGGTCTTGACCAGCTCCTCGTAGGACTTGTCGCTGGCGAGCGAGCTGTCGTCCTTGCCGGAGAGCGATTTCACCAGCTGCAGGCCGTTGACGAAGAGGGTCGCTGCCTTGGCGATCTCCGGCCCCATTGAGCCGAAATTCGGCATGCCGCTCTGCAGGAGACTATCGAAGGACGGGACCGAGGTGACGCTGAAGCCGTTCCCGATGGCGAGGTCCTTCAGCGATCCGGCATCGCTACCTCGATCGCCGGTGACCGCCTGGAGGGTCTTTTCGACCGTCGTCAGGATATCCTTATTCGTGTCGAGGATCTTGGAGGTCTTCTCAGCCGTATCCTTGGCGACGGCGTAGTTGGTCTTGTCGATGACGGGTATATCGGCACGCGCTACCGTCGAAGTGATGGCCGTGGCGGCAGCAAGGAAGAGAATGCGTCTCATGAGGAATCTCCAGTCATTGAGGAACGAGGAGCAGTTCGGCGTTCTGGTTGAGTTGTTGGACGCAAGCTTTCATCTCGGGATTCCAGACCAGGCCGGTGCGATCGTCACAGAAGCCGGTAATGGATTGGGAGTCGCCGCCGCCATCCTGGTAGCGGCCAGAGCGGCTGGCGCCCGAAATGTCGCTCAGCGTGACCGCGTTCTTGGAATTGACGAGATCGGCCAAGCTGGCGCTGAGCCCGATCATGCGGTTCAGCATATCGATGTTGGCGTTGCGGGCGCCGGAATTCTGGTCCCAGCTGTCCTGCACAGTGCCGGTCGCGACGGAACCGAACTGCTCGAACCAGGATGCGACATCGCCTGACCCATCGCCCGTGGCGCTGGTCAACGCAAAAGCATTGACTGTGCTTGAGCGCATACCTTCGTAGGCAGTGCTTGTGCCGCCATAGTTTAGCGGAATGCCCGACTTGTCCGATCCGCCAAACGCCGGCAGCCATTTCTGCGTGATAACGCGGACGTAATCCTGGGTTTCGCGAAACGGCGGAATGCCGCCATAGCTTTCGACATTACCCGAACCGGAATTGTAGGCGGCGAGCGCCAGCGAGACGTTTCCGTCGAAGCGCTTGAGCTGCTGCTTGAAATAGCGGGCGCCACCCCGCAAGTTCTGCTCGATGTCATAAGGATTGACGCCGAGGTCCGAAGCCGTGCCTGGCATGAGCTGGGAGAGTCCGATCGCGCCGGCTCTGGACTTCGCGCAAGGATTGAATCGGCTTTCCTGATAGACGAGCGCCAGGAACTGATTCTCGTCGATCCCCTCTTCGCCAGCGACGCGCCGCACTATGCCGGCGATCGATGGATTTGCGTTGGCCGCGGCGACCGGGTCATCTTTGCGGCCAGGCCGATAAACCGCGCAGGTGACGCTTTCGTTGATCGTGTAGCGATCGCCATCGACCTTGTCGATTTCGGTGGTCTTGTCGTTCCGGTCCTGGCGCTCATCCAGGGTGGTTCCATCGATGGTCGGAATATCGGCCGCGGCCGGCGTCGCAAGCAGGACGAACAGCAGGGGAAGTCGTCGGATCATGTCGCCCTCCCCCAGCCGCAGAATTCGGACAGCCACGCCGCCGGATCCTCGCCAAGACGGGCGCGCAGCGCCGCGCAGACCTCGATCGTGTCCTTGCGGCCGGACAGCACCTTGACGATGTCCGGCATCGCTGAAAGGTCCAGCCGGGCAATGACGGAATCGTTGCCATGCTTGATGAGGAAGGTCCGCCGCTCTGGCGGCGTGTTGCGGATGAAGGCGAATTCCTTGGCTGTCAGACCGAAGCGGCGGATATAGCTTTCCTCATCCGCGCGCGGGTTCGGGAAATGCAGATTCGTCGCCGACTGCTCGATCAGCGTATGCGATTGCGGCGCCCGGGCTATATCCGCGGCCGACTGGGTACCGAAGCCGACGATCCCGTTCAGCTTGCGGATCGTCTTCATCTTGTCGACGATATAGCTGGAAAACGCTGGGTCCTGCAGCAGCTTCCAGCCCTCGTCCATGAAGATCAGGACGGGATCGCCAGTGAGCAGCTCTTCGATGCGATGGAATAAATACATCAGCGCCGGCGTGCGCACGTCTTCATTGTCGAGGACGTGCGTCATGTCGAAGCCGAAGATGCGCCGGCCGGAAAAGGAGAGCGCGTCGCGTCGCGCGTTGAAGAGCCATGCTTTCTCGCCTTCGAACCATGGCCTCAACCGCGACTGCAGGTCGTTGGCGTCCGAGCGCGAACGCCCCATGAGAAGTCCCGACAGATTGACGAGCGTCCGCTGCTCGACCGGCTCCTCGCAGATGCGCCTGATTGCTCGCTCGAGCGTGTCTTCCTCTTCCTGGGAAAAGCCGTGACCGCCGGCGGGCGACAGCATGGCCTTCAGAAGGCGGACCAGGAATTCTCGATTCGCAGGCGTGTTTTCCAGCTGCAGCGGATTGAAGCCGGTCGCCTGCCCTGGCTGAAGAACCTCGTAGTTGCCGTTCACGGCTCGAATGAAGATCGATGCACCTTCGTCCTTGTCGAAGAAAACGGCCCGAGGCTCGGGCGAAATGCGAAACGCTTGCGCAAGCAGGAAGGTAAGCGCGACGGTCTTGCCGGACCCCGTCGGCCCCGTGACCAGAAAATGCCCGACGTCACGCTGGTGAAAATTGAACCAGTAGGGCGTCTGCGAAGTCGTCTCAAGAATCGAAATCGGCAGACCCCAATGCACACCCGATGACTGTCCTGTTGCGAAATTGTGCATGGAAGAGAAGCCTGCGAAGTTGGCGCTCGACAACATGCAGGAGCGCGCGATGTAGGCATGGTTGCCTGGAAGCTGCGCCCAGAACGAGGCTTCCATGTTGAGGTCTTCACGCAGCCAGTTGACGTTCATGTCGGTGAGGCAGGCGCCGAGTTCCGAGACCGCCTTGTCGAGACCAGCCAGGTCGCGCGACAGGCAAAGCAGGCTGAAATGGTGGTAGCCGAACACGGCTTCCTGATTGACCAGGCTGTTGAGCGCAAAGTCGATGTCCGTCTCGACCGTGCTGCCCGCTTCGTCGGAAGCGCGTATCTGCCGTTGCAGACGCGAGATCCTTTCTTGCGCGACCGGCTTGTCGGCAAGCGTGAAGGACTGGGTAAGGATGAACTCGTGGTTGATCTGGAGCAGGCCGTCGAGCATGCCCGGGCCCGAGAACGGCGGGTACTCCTTGATCGACAGCATCGCGCCAAAGCGATTGTCGACCTCCGTGGGGCCCTGCGACTGCAGAGTGCGCCGTGAGAAGTGCAGCCGCGAGGTCCCGACATAGCCGCGGATACCCATGCGAGGCAGCCGCATGTCCCGCAACAGGCCGCAGGTCAGTAGGGCGTTGAAGAAGGCGCATGGTTCGGAATAGGGGTCGCCGTCGCGGTAGGTAATGCCGAGGGCACGCGCGCCGTATTTCTGCAGCTCGCGTGTGACGTTGCCGACGACTTCTTCCAGTTCGCTGATGCGTTCATGGGTTCGCTGTTGACGCACGCCCGGCCCTGCGGATCGATCGAACAGTCGTAAGATCGTCTCGGCGGTTCCCAAGGGACCGCGCATGCCGGACCGCACGATCGTCAAGTAGAGCTCGTTGGTGAACATGCGCTTCTCGCGAAGCGCCGCCATGTAGCGTCCGTTCAGAAGGTCGCAGAAGCGATCGGAAAACGAGCCGCCGAGCTCCGGCTTGACCTGCCTGCGGATCACCGTCGACCACAGCGAATAGCGGCTTGATCCAAGCGCGCGGATCAACGTGTTCTGCACGCTGGCGCGCATGTTGAGCTCGGCCTGGTCCTCGGTCTGGAAGAACAGGCCATCGAGCTTGATGACGCTGAGCACAGCGCCGCTTTCGAGGCCGATGACGGTATCAGAAAGGTGGCGCATGTAAGGGATATGCGAGGCGATCGACCGTTCGCGCCGGCGCTCGCGTCCAAACCCTAGCTCATCACCAACGACATTGAGCATGGTCATGGCCCATAAGAATCTGTGCCCCAGAACAGCTTGTTCGGCGTCCGCGGCGTGCGGCGACCAGCGACCTGGGCGAGGTCAAGGATGCGAATATCTCGGCTGGTGAGCGCGAAGAGCGCCAGGTATGCAACGGGCGCTATCGTCGCGGCCCAGAAGCTCGTCGTGACCAGGAAAGCGATCAGCGTGACGCCAATGATCAGATAGAACGCGGTGAGCGGAATACCCCACATCATCGGCGGCCGTGTCAGGCCGATCACCAGCGGCGTCAGATGGGGCTTGTCGTCGGAAATCTCGCTCATGGCTCACTTCCCGACCGCCGAGATCATCTGGTCGACTATCGCCGGGGCGCCAAAGACAAGGCCAATGCCGATAACCACGGCGCCGGCCGTAAACCAGGAAAGCCGTCCGGCAAAGGCGAGGAAGCCCAGGCCGATCACAGCGATGATCGCCAGCAGCCGCCCGAAAGGCCCGGTGATGAAATCGACGATCATCTGGACGGCCGTTTCAAGCGGTGCGAATGCGCCCGAAGTCTGCTGGGCGAGGGCCGGCTCAGCGGCTGTGACCGCCAGCGCCGCAACGATCAGCAGGAGCAATGCGGGCCGCGCGGCGGGCGACGCCAAATGCGAGAGGATGTGGTTCTTCATGTCGGTCTCCTTCTAGAATTGCATGACGCCGCCAACCCACTGGCGCGGTTTGCTGTTGGCCAGCACGCCGGCCGCAACGTTGTCGTTGGCTCCCGAGCCCGTCCTTCTCGTGCCCTTGCCCTCCGCCCTTGGCTGGGGCTGTCCGATCTGGCGATTGATCACCTCGGCGACGAAGCGGATGGTTTCCGGGAATGGCGGCACGCCCCCGTACTTCTGGACGTTGGTCTCGCCCGCATTGTAGGCAGCCGCTACGATCAGGGGATTCCGGTAGGTCTCGAACAGCGACTTCAACAACCTGACCCCACCGTCGATGTTTTCAGCGGGATCGCAAATGTCGGTCACCCCGAGAAAATCTGCGGTCGGAGGCATGAGCTGCATCGGCCCGCGAGCGCCCTTGGGCGAATTGCGATCGCGATCCAGACGGCTCTCGGCCGTCGAAACAGCGAGCGCGAAAGCGGGATCGACCCGGTACTTTTGTGCCGCCTCGACCACCAGACGAGCAATTTCCGCTGCCGTTAGAGGTGATGGCCCACATGGCAATGCAGTCTTGATT